>CAVIXF010000001.1:0-14664 GCA_963646585.1 Candidatus Gastranaerophilales bacterium HUM_1
CTGCGCTCACTTATCGAAAAGGTTCGTATTTCATACGCCACTTTTCTCCGTTCGGCATAGCTCAAGCAAGCTTGGCTCTGCTCTCACTTATCGAAAAGGTTCAATTTTCAATTGCCACTTTTCTCCGTTCGGCATAGCTCAAGCAAGCTTGGCTCTGCTCTCACTTATCGAAAAGGTTCATTTCCCCGTCAGCTTCCTCCGGTAGAACGGAATCTTCAGAATCTGGCGGAAGAGGAACGGTTCGATTGAGTAGGACAGGAGAATCGAGGCGGACATCCCTATGACGGAACTGATGCCTATGGACTTGATCGCCGGGTGGACGGCGAAGAGCAGCGACCCCGTCACGACTATCAGAATCATCGCGGACAGCCCGATGGCCGTCTTGTGGTAGTTCAGCATCTCCGTGTCACGGCCGGACGCGGCGTTGAGCAGACCCTGCATCACGAAGATGCTGTAGTCCACGCCGATTCCGAAGATGAAGGACGATATGATGATGTTTATGAGGTTGAACTTCAGCCCGAACAGCCACATCATCCCCTGCACGACATACCAGCTGAGGGTCATCGGGAGAAAGGCTATGAGGCTTACGGCAATGTTGCGGAACGACAGCAGAAGCACGACGAAGACAAAGACCATCGAAATCCAGAGGATGGTGTTGAAGTCGCCGTGGATGATTTCGACCATATTCCCCGTGTAGAAGAACGGATCCACCACGAGCGCCCCGTCGACCTTGTCGAC
The DNA here is from genome assembly GCA_963646585.1 of Candidatus Gastranaerophilales bacterium HUM_1. GTDB lineage: Bacteria > Bacteroidota > Bacteroidia > Bacteroidales > UBA932 > Cryptobacteroides. The sequence continues at coordinate 739 of CAVIXF010000001.1, forward strand.
GGCCTTGTTCACCTCCATCTTGCTCCCCTCCGGCATCAGCGCCGAGGTGAAAATCATATATGTCCCGTCCTCGCTCCGCTCGATGAAGTTGGATGTTATGGATTCCGGGACGGCCCCCGATTCGTAGAGGGACTCCGGGGCGTAGTCGGCCTCGCAGAGCGCGGTGAACGGCGTGAAGAGGTCCGGGTTCATACCCTGTTCGAGAGCCGCCCTGCCTATTCTCGACTTGACGACGTCGAGCCGGGTGCGTCCGCGTCCGACAGGCTTCTGCCAGTAGGCGGTCCATCGGTAGATGCGCTCCTGCTGTTCGTCCTCGGGGATGAGCAGCGCGCTGAGGTCGCTGTGGTGTTTCACCACGCCGGCGGTCTGAAGGGAGTCGAGGGCGTGGGAGAGCCTGCGGCTGCACATCACCGCCGAATCGACCGTGGAGCCCGTCGCGGCATAGTACTGCGAAGACCAGCCGCCGTTGTTCTCGGCGTTGTAGATGTCCGTCGACTGCCGAACCTTCGGGCTCATATAGTTGATGTCGCGGAGGTTGCTGTCAAACTCCGGAGCCGGAAGGAAGAGGCAGGCCACGGTGACGGCCGCGATTGTCGCGAGAATCACCGGGTTGCGGTCCGCCGGCAGCGAGTTCACCTTGTCAAAGAACGCGAACTGCGGAAGGAACACGAGGGCGAAGAACGTCGTCCCCAGCATCGCGAACGATGCGAACAGCCCGAAGTCCCGCAGGAGTTCGCTGCTGGTGAAGAGCAGCCCCGCGAACGCGCCCACCGTGGTGAGACATCCGAGAAACACCGGCTTACCCTCGTCCCGGAGCACCCTCTCCGGGTCGTTGACATATTTGTAGTGCGTCAGCACGTGCAGGCAGTAGCTCAACGCCACTCCGAGCACCACCGCGCCTATCCCTATGGCCATCAGTGACATACTCCCCCTTATCCAGTACATCAGCGCCAGCGCGAAGAGAGTTCCGTAGGCGACCGGGGCGAGAAGAAGTATGAGCGACGACTTGTTCTTGAAGAAGAATGAAATCAGAAGGATTATCAAGAGCAGGGATATTCCCACCGTCATAGCGAGGTCGGCCTTGATGCGCCGCGAGTTGTTCGCGCTCATCGCCGGCGAGCCGTGCATAAACACCTCGGCCTCCGGATGTCTCGCCTCGAAACTGCCGATCTCCGTCTCTATCATCTTGACGAAGTCCGCCGAGGCCTGCGAGTCCATATAGTTGAACCCCGGGGCGACGAACGCCATCACTACATTGCCGTCCTTGGTGAAGAGATGGCGGTTCCTGAGCGTCATTCCGGTCTTCCCGGTCTTCGTGCCGTCTTCGGAGACAGTCTCATACGACCCGGCGACCGCCGTGCCGCCCATAATGTCCTTGAGCGACGCGAGCATCCCGTAGCGCAGTCCGGCCGGGTCGTAGCTGACGAGCATTTCGAGAGTCCCGTCCTCGTCCCTGTCAAGCAGCGCCTTGTTCGCCGCCATCCTCGCCCGGATGCTCTCCCAGGTCAGAAGGCTGTCGAACGACGCGTAGCATTCCGGCGCGACGAAGGTCGGGAACTCGGCGATGACGTAGTCCATAACGCTCATCATCGTGTCGTCGTCGAGGCAGCTGAGCACGCTCGCGATGTACCGGCCCCCGTCGTGCACCGTCAGCGAGTCGATGAACTCGTCGCAGCACGCGCAGAGGGTCTCCGCGTCGAGAACGGCCTCCGAGCCGACCTTCTCTGCCGTGAACCCTTTCGGGGCTATCTGAATGAAGACCTTGTCCTTGACCTTCAGGTTGCCGAACACGACCTCATATTCCGCCGAGTTGCCCGTCTGCGGAAGAAGTTTGATTATGTTCTCCTCATAGCGGAGCTGAAGCCCGAACACGGCGAAGACAATCGCCGAGCCGAGCATCAGCGTCCACATCAGCCATCTGTGTCTCTTGAGAAAACGGTATGCAGGAATCAGTATCCTCTCCATCAAGCTGTGTCTTTGGGGTGAAACCCGCCCGCCCTATTTCCTGATGGCGGCTATGCCCGGAAGTTCAATTCCTTCGAGATATTCGAGCATCGCCCCGCCGCCGGTGGAGACATAGCTTACCTTGTCGGCGTAGCCCATCTGCGTCACCGCAGCCACTGAGTCTCCGCCTCCCACGAGCGTGAACGCGCCTTTCTCGGTCGCCTTCGCGAGCATCTCCGCCACCTTGTTGGTCCCTTTCGCGAACGCAGGGATCTCGAACACGCCCACAGGGCCGTTCCAGAGGATGGTCTTCGACTTCATAATCACGTCCTCCCAGGTCGCGAGGGTGCTCGGAGCGGCGTCGACGCCCTCCCAGCCGTCAGGAATCTCGGTGTTGCGGCACACCTTCGTGTTCGCGTCCTCGGAGAACGCGTCGGCGATGATGACCTCGTCGGAAAGATAGAGCTTCACGCCCTTCTCCTCGGCCTTCTTCACGATGTTGAGCGCGAGCTCCATCTGATCGTCCTCGCAGAGGGAGTTCCCGATGTGTCCGCCCTGGGCCTTCTTGAAGGTGTAGACCATACCGCCGCCGATGATCATATTGTCAACGATGTCGAAGAGGTGCTCGATGATGCCGATCTTTGAAGAGACCTTCGCGCCGCCGATGATTGCGGTCACAGGGTGCTCCGGAGTCTTGAGGACGCGGTCGATGGCCTTGATTTCGCCTTCCATCACATAGCCGAACATCTTGTCGTTCGGGAAATAGTCGGCGATGAGGGCCGTCGATGCGTGGGCGCGGTGAGCCGTTCCGAACGCGTCGTTGATGTAGCAGTCGGCGTAGGACGCGAGCTTCTCGACGAACTTCTTCTGGCTCTCCTTGACGGCGGCTTTCGCTGCCTTCTTCTCCTCGTCGGTGGCGTCCTCCGCGAGTCCCCTCGGCTTGCCCTCCTCCTCGGCGTAGAAGCGGAGGTTTTCGAGCAGGAGGACTTCGCCCGGCTTGAGGGCGGCAGCCTGCGCGTCAGCCTTCATACAGTCGTCGGCGAACTTCACCGGAGTTCCGAGAAGCTCCTCAAGATGCCCGATGATGTGTTTGAGTGAGAATTTCTCCGTCACGCCCTTTGGACGGCCGAGGTGGGACATAATGATGAGCGCGCCGCCCTTCTCAAGCACTTTCTTGAGCGTAGGGATTGCGGCGCGCATACGTGTGTCGTCGGTGATTTCGAATTTGTCGTTGAGCGGAACGTTGAAGTCCACGCGGACGATGGCTTTCTTGCCTGCGAAATCGTAAGTTGAAATGTTCTGTTGCATAGTTATTTATGATATATTGTTACAATTCAGTCCATTCGCCGGCCGTCGCGAGGGGCGCAGCGTAGTGTCCCTCCTGATGAAGTTCTCTGATTCCGGGCGGGCACAGCCTGCAAAGATAGCAATTTTTATGCTAACTTTGCGAAAATTTTAGACGCCGTTTTTGAAACGGTTCCGGGGATATGGAGATGTGAGGGGGATATGAGGGGATACGATGATATGGAGATGTGAGAGGGATACGGTGATATGAGGAATATGATGATACGGTGATATTATGATAATAGAACGCCCAAGTCCGCTGTGGAAAGACTACAGTCTCATCGACTGCGGAAACTTCGAGAAGCTTGAACGCTTCGGAAATATCGTGATGGCGCGTCCCGAGCCGAAGGCCCTGTGGGACAAGTCGCTGTCTGACGGCGAATGGAACCGCCTGATGCACACGAGGTTCACTCCGGGCGCAGGGTTCGGGAAGGCCGGAAAGGAGGACAGCGGCACCTGGAATAGGCTGCGGAGGATGGATGACCAGTGGTTCATCGGATACAACTCCGAGGGTCCGTCGTTCCGGCTGCGGCTGGGGCTGACATCGTTCAAGCACGTGGGCGTGTTCCCCGAGCAGGCCCCGAACTGGGAGTACATCTACTCGCACACCCGGATTCTCGTCGAAAAGGCGAAGGCGGAGGGGCGGCCCGCGCCCAGGGTGCTGAACCTCTTCGCCTACACAGGGGCCGCGTCGCTCGCCGCGAAGGCCGCAGGGGCCGACGTGACCCATCTCGACTCCGTGCGTCAGGTCGTGACCTGGGCGAGGGGGAATATGGAGAACAGCGGCCTGGACGGCATACGATGGGTGGTCGAGGACGCGCTGAAGTTCGCCCGCCGCGAGGCGAAGAGAGGAAACGTCTATCAGGGCATAATCCTTGACCCGCCCGCCTACGGACACGGCCCGGACGGGGAGAAATGGAAACTGGACGAATGTCTTAACGATATGCTCAAATGCGTCAGCGCGATTCTCGCCCCCCGGGACAGCTTTATGGTGCTGAACCTCTACTCCAACGGCTTCAGCGCGGTGCTCGGGGAGACGGTCGTGCGGCAGAACTTCTGTCTCAAGACCGCCTTCCGGGAGATTCAGTCGGGCGAGCTCGTGCTTGAGGACGGCTGCGGCAAGAAGCTTCCGCTGAGCGTCGTGGTGCGGCTGGAGAGGTGAGACTCGGGGGCTGCGGGGTCCGGAGACGATATCCCCGGATCGATGTATTTGAAAGATGACGATGACCGATGACCGATGAAAGATGATAGACAATATATGACCGATGACAAATACATATATGGCTTATAATCAACAATATATAAACTTTAATAACACGATTTTATGAAATTCAAAAACCTGTTTACGGCGGCGATGCTCGTCGCCGCATTCTCGACTCCGTCTTTCGCAAACGACGGGACATTCCAGGTGAAGTCTCCGGACGGCCACCTCACCGCGACCGTCGTTCCCGGCGCCGACATCAAGTATATGGTCTCCCGCGACGGGCAGCAGCTCATCGCGCCGTCGACCATATCGATGACCCTTTCCGGCGGCATAGTCTTCGGACAGAACGAAAAACGCCCGAAAGTGACGGAGATCTCGGTGGACGAGACATATCCGACCGTCGTCTACAAGAAGTCCGAAGTCAGAGACAACTACAATCAGATAACTCTGACATACAAGAAGTTCAATCTCATCTTCCGCGCCTACGACGAGGGTGTCGCCTACCGTTTCGTCGCCCGTCTCGACAAGAAGAAGGAATATGAGGTCATCTCCGAACAGGCCGAGTTCAATTTCGAGCAGGACTGGACGGCGTTCATTCCGTACACCCGTCTGACTAAGGGCGACGACAGCATCAACGCCCAGTTCTTCACCTCCTTCGAGCGTCCCTACACGGTCACGAAGCTCTCCGGATGGGACGGCGACAGGCTCACCTTCCTTCCTATAGCCGTTTCGGCCGACGAGGGGGTCAAGGTGCTCGTGACCGAGGCCGACCTCACGGACTATCCGGGGATGTACCTCCAGGGGGCGAAGGGAAGCCGCAATCTGAAGGCGGTGTTCGCGCCGTATCCGAAGACAATCGAGCAGGGCGGCCACAATATGCTTCAGGGGCTTGTCCGGGAGCGTGAGGGCTACATCGCGAAGGTGAAGGGAAACGAGGCCTTCCCCTGGAGAGTGATTATGGTCAGCGAAAACGACGCGCAGCTCGCCGTGAACGACCTCGTCTGGAAACTGTCTCCGGCGGCTGACAAGGGCGCTGATTTCAGCTGGGTGAAGCCGGGCAAGGTGGCCTGGGAGTGGTGGAACGACTGGAATCTCTACGGCGTCGACTTCAAGGCCGGCATCAACAACGAGACCTATAAATATTACATAGATTTCGCTTCGGAGCACGGAATCGAATATGTCATCCTCGACGAGGGATGGGCGGTGAACCTCCAGGCTGACCTTTTCCAGGTCGTTCCGGAGATTGACCTTCAGGAGCTGGTCGACTACGGCAGGGAGCGCAATGTCGGAATCATACTCTGGGCCGGCTACTGGGCGTTCAACCGCGACATCGAGGGTGTGTGCAGGCACTACTCCGAGATGGGGGTCAAGGGCTTCAAGGTCGACTTTATGGACAGGGACGACCAGCAGATGGTGCAGTTCCACGCCCGCGCCGCCGAAATCGCGGCGAAATACGGAATGCTGCTGGACTTCCACGGCACCTATAAGCCGACGGGGCTGAGCCGCCGCTGGCCTAACGTCGTGAACTACGAGGGCGTGTTCGGGCTTGAGCAGCTGAAATGGGGCAAGATGGGCGTCGATCAGGTGACCTACGACGTGACCGTTCCGTTCATCCGTATGGCCGCCGGCCCGATGGACTACACCCAGGGAGCGATGCGCAACGCGTCCAAGGGCAATTACCGTCCGGTAAACGACGAGGCTATGAGCCAGGGCACGCGCTGCCGTCAGCTCGCCGAGTATGTGGTGTTCGAGTCTCCGCTGAATATGCTCTGCGACTCCCCTTCGAACTATATGAGGGAGCCGGAGTGCACCGGGTTCATCGCCGCCGTTCCGACGGTCTGGGATGACAGCCGCGCCGTGAACGGAGAAATCGGCAAGTACATCACCATAGCACGCCGCAGCGGGGCCGACTGGTATGTCGGAGCTCTCACCGGCTGGGACGCACGTGACCTCACTCTCGACCTCGGCTTCCTCGGCGAAGGCGACTGGACGCTCGACATCTTCCAGGACGGCGTCAATGCGGACAAGGCGGCGCGCGACTACAAGCGCGTGACTGCGGACGTCCCTGCGGACAGGCAGCTGACGGTTCATCTCGCTCCAGGTGGCGGCTGGGTCGCGAAGATCACCCGCAAGTAATGGCGAGGGGCTGACTGAAAAGTCCCGCAGTGACTGCGCCGGAGGCGCGAGACACCCCTGGCAGCAGTCTGCGGGGGGAAGAGCTAAAAGGGGGCTGACTGAAAAATTCCAGTCAGCCCCTTTTTCAATTTATGCTTTCAGGCAGGCCAGCGGTATGATTCTCACTCCGTCGGGGCGGGTGTAGGCCATCTCTCCTCCGGTGACCACCATCATAAGGTCCGGAGTCCGCAGCTGAATCTGTTTTTCGGTTCTGTTGTGATCCTGCACCAGCCGCCCGATCTCCTTCAGATGCGAGGCCCCCTCCTCTATCTCCCTGCTGCCCAGTTTGAATTCTATGAGGGCGTAGCGTCCGTCCTCAAGATGAAGGACGGCGTCTGCTTCGAGGCCGTAGCGGTCGTGATAATAGGAGATCGAGCCTCCGAAGGAAAGAGAATATGCCCTGAGGTCGCGGATCGCCATACATTCGAACAGGAATCCGAAGGTCTTCAAGTCGGTGCGGAGGACTTCCGGGGACAGGCCCAGCGCGGCCGCGGCGATTGACGGGTCGACGAACTCTCGTTTGGGGCTGCGGCGTATGGCCGACGCGGAGCGGATCGCCGGACTCCAGGCCTCGACATCCTGGATGACGAACAGCCGCTGAAGCGCGCTGAGGTACGAATCGAAGGCGGTGTCGCTGATCCCCTCCAGATGCTCGTTGACATCCTTGAACACTACGCTCTTTTTCGCCAGTGTCGAGATGTTGCGGGCATAACTCTGGAGAATCGCCTTCGCCATCTTTTCGTCCCTCCCCACTCCGTCTATCGTCGAGATGTCGGAGTCGCACACCGTGCGCACATAATTCTTGGCAATCTGGAGCTTCGCCCTGTCGAATGACGCGCCAAGCGAAGCCGGCCATCCTCCCCGGCAGGCGGCGAATATCAATTCCTCGACAGACATATCGGAAGTCACTCCGTCTATGTCAAGATCCGGGGCGTTGAACAGCTCCGTCAGGGATATCTTCCCGTTGGATTCCCGAGACTCATAGAGACTCATCGGAAGCATCTGCATCTTCGCGATTCTTCCGCTGCCGGAATGTCTGACATATTCCCTTGTCTTTTTCGGATCGAGAGAATTGGAGCCCGTCAGGATGAACTGTCCGAATTCTTTGCGTCTGTCGACCTCCGTCCTTATGGAGTCCCAGAGGACTGGGGCCTCCTGCCATTCATCAATGAGCCTCGGAGCGTCGCCGGAGAGAAGAAGGGAAGGCTTGACCGCGACCGTCGCCTGATACTTGTCTCGCATATCCGGGTCTTGAAGACGGATGACGCTTCGGGCCTGCTGTTCTGCGGTCGTCGTCTTTCCGCACCATTTGGGGCCTTCTATAAGCACGGCTCCTGAGGATGCCAGCTGCAGCGCGAGAAGCTCGTCCGCGTTTCTTTTCAGATATTTCATAAAACGGGTCTTACTGAAACTTACCTCGCAAAGGTAAGAGTTTCAGCCGGAATGCGCAAGTCAGTTGGCAATTTTGTGGTGTTTTGGTTGGTAATTTTGTGGTAATTCAGTTGGCAAATTTGTGGTGTTTTGGTTGGCAAATTTGCGGTGGCGGTTTCCGTCCGGCCGTTACCGCGCCGCCGCCATCCCCGTCCTGGCGCGGAGCAGGGCTTCGAGATAGTAGTAGTCCGCGTAGATGATGCTGGCGTCTATTTCGCTGCCGGCCGGATGGTGTCCGGTGCTGTGGAGCAGGAACGAGACATTCTTTCCGCCGCTCCTGTACGGCGGGGAGCTCAGCTGCGAGAGCATCTCCAGGGCCGCGTCCCTGTAGGCCTCCGACTTCTCCCCGTCCACATAGTTCCGCAGTTCGAGAAGCGCGTCGGCGACTATCGCGGCCGCGCTCGCGTCCTTCGGGGCTTCTGTCCCTCTGGGGTCGTCCATATCCCATAGCGGGACGAGGTCGTCGCTTGTCTCCCGCAGGCGTTTCAGATAGACGTCCGCCACCTTCTGCGCAAAATCGAGGAAGACGCGCTTCCCGGTGTAGCGGTATGTCATCGTGTATCCGTAAATCGCCCAGGCCTGCCCACGCGCCCACATCGAGCCGTCGCTGTAGCCCTGATGGGTCACACCCTTGATGAAGTCTCCGGAAAGAGTGTCGTAGACCGCCACGTGGAAGCAGCTTCCGTCCTCGCGGAACTGGTTGCGCATCGTGGTCTTGGCGTGGATGAGCGCGAGGTCGTAGAGCAGCGGATTCCCTCCGTGGCGGGAGCTCCAGAACATAAGGTCCAGGTTCATCATATTGTCCATTATCGTGTTGTGCGGCCAGCCCCTGCGTCCGACCTCCCTCGGCCAGCTGAGCGTCGTGCCCACGAGGGGGTTGAACAGCGTCGCGAGGGAGTCCGCGGCGGCGAGAATCACTTTCCTGTAGTCCTCAGAGCCGGTCGCCTCATAGCCTTTCCCGAACGAGCAGAAAATCAGGAAGCCTATGTCGTGGTCGTAGCAGGGCCGGAATGCTATGTCGCGGAGGGCCTCCGTGTATCCCTCGGCCGCCCGCAGCACTTCCGGGTCTTTCGAGAATGACCAGTCCATCCATAGTATCCCCGGCCAGAAGCCTCCGCACCATTCCTCAGCCTTCGCGTCGCGGCAGTTCCATCCCTCGCCGCCGTCTTCCGGGAGTATGTTACGGGGCTCTTTCGAGAAGTCGTATCCGCCGTCCGGAGTCCGCAGAAGGGCGAGGGCGCGGCGGATCTGGCCGTGGCAGTAGTCCAGCTCCCTGTCCGCGTCGAAAGTTCGGGCATCTGGAGTTCTCGCATTGGAAGCCTTGGCGTTGAGGCCGAAGCAGAGGGAGGCCGCGCCGAGAACGGCGAGAATAAGAATCAATCTTTTCATATTCATAAACTTATATTGTCGGATTATGTTGTCGGGGATATGGCCGGATCCGGATTCGACCACTACCATATATACATATATACGGATATATGGATGTTTTTACTTATTCCCTTGAGTATTTTCACCGCCCCAATCGTATTATAATCGTAATCGAAAACAGAATATTACGGATATATGAAGAAAATCGCATATCTCGTCACTCCGCTGCTCCTGCTCTCCGTCGCGCTCGGGGCGCAGGAAAGGGGCTCGGACAGTCCGGAGACGGAAAATCTCAGGAAAAAGATAGAGAAGGTCGCGCTTCTGGTAGACCGGCAGCCCGACTGGCTGTACTCCCGCCTCCAGATGTTCTGGCAGAGCCATAGCGAGGACGTATTCATCTGCGGGGAGAGCTTCTCGCACCCGGGCGGAGAACGCGCCCCCGAACCGACCGTGAAATACAACGGAAGCCGCAGCATAGGCTCCCAGTACAACCGCCCCGCCCTCGAAGACGTCGTCCCCTACGATGACGATTCCGAAGGCCGCGTGACCTATGTCAGCAAACTCACCGGGCGGATGGAGAAGACCCACCTCTCCAAGACCGGCTGCAACGTGGCTGGGGTGAACCGTCAGATTATGGGAATCGCAAGGGACGCGGCGAAAATCTACGCGGCGACCGGCGAAACCCGCTACGCCTCACTGGCGAAGGATGTCTTTATGGTCTATATGAAGGGGATATATTACCGCAACGTCCCCATAGACCTCAACCGGGGGCATCAGCAGACGCTCGTGGGGATGACGACGTTCGAGGTCATACACGAGGACATAATCAACGAACTCACGCAGATTTATCCGGTTCTCCGGCCGCTGCTTTCGTCCGGGGAGCGGGAGATTGCCGAGGCGGCGCTGAAGAAATGGGCGGAGAACATCATCGACAACGGAGTGCCGCACAACAACTGGGATATGTTCCAGGCGGATTTCATCGTGAAAATCGCCCTCGTGCTTCAGGACGACGCGGCCTACACCGACGGGAGGGGACGGGAATATTATCTGGACTACATCGTGAACCGCGACAGCATCCGGCAGTGGAGCATCCCGAAGCTCGTCGCCTTCGGATTCGACCCGCAGTCCAAGACCTGGTACGAGTCTCCGGGCTACAGCGTCACGATGGTCGGGGGGCTCTGCGAGTTCGCGGATATGCTTGACCGCCGGGCGGGGATAGACCTTTTTGAACGCTGCCCGATGCTTCTGGACGCGGTACGCACCCTTCCGCAGTATCTTTTCCCGAACCGTATGATCGCCGGCTGGGGCGACACTCACCCGAACTGCCTGCCGGAGAAGGCGTTCGACAGCGTCATCTCTTACGCCCGCAGGCACGGCGACTCGGCTCTTGAGGCTGAGATGGCTGGGCTGAAGGCGGCGGTGAGGGCGGACGCGCCGGACGTGGAGGTTGAAAGATATGCCGGCGGGGTGTTCTATGCCCCGAACGTGTCCTGGACTCTGTTGAGGACGGGGTTGAATCCCAGGCACGACCTGATGGCGTCGCTCAACGCCAGCCTCGGAAACCATCAGCACGCGAACGGGCTGTCGCTCGAACTGTACGGGAAGGGCTACGTGCTCGGGCCGGACGCGGGGATAGGGAAGACCCTTTACAGCGGGGCGGACTATGCGGAGTACTACTCCAGAATGCCGGCGCACAACACCGTGGTGGTGGACGGAATCTCCGACTACCCGGCGATGATGTCCTCCCACGCCTTCTCGCTCATCGCGTCGTCTTCCGGAGGAGTCGTCTGCGGGAAGTCCGTCCTGCGCTATGCGGGCGTCAGTTTCATCGAACCGGAGACGCAGTCCGAACAGCGGCGCAGCGTCGCGGTCGTGAAGACCTCCTCCACGGGCGGCTACTACGTGGACGTGTTCCGCAGCCGTAAAATCGCCGGCGGCGACAAGACCCACGACTATTTCTACCACAACCTCGGGCAGGAGATGCTGCTGACGGACTTCTCCGGGAATCCGCTCGGGACGAGCCCGACCGAGGAGCTCGCCTTCGCGGGAGGCCATCTGAACGCATATTCCTACCTCTACGACAAGGAGAAGGCCACGATGGACGGGGGCGTGAAGGCGCGGTTCGTCACGACCGTCTCGGACTCCGCAGTCGTGAGCCATTTCGGCGGACGGAGCAGGATGGAGATGACGGCGTGGATGCGCGGAGGAGCGGACAGGACAGTGTACAGGGCGCTCGCTCCGGCGAATCTGGAGTATGAGCGTATGCCCTGGCAGCCGTACGAGATGGCCTCGCAGCCGGTCCTCACGCTTGCGGTGAGGCAGGAGGGCGAGGCCTGGACCCGTCCTTTCGTCACCGTCTTCGAGCCTTCTTCCGACGACGAGCCGGAGGAGATCGCGTCAGTGGAGTTCTTCGACCCGCTTGAGGACGGCGCGTCCGGAATCGAAATTCGTCTCAAGGACGGCAGGGTGCACAGGCTGGTCTGCTCCGAGAACGGAGCGGTGAGCCTTGAGGAAAGCTCCTCCGAGGAGGAATATGCCCGGAGGATGAAAGAGAACGAGGAGGTTCTGACCTCCCCGGACGGGAGATGCCGTCTCGTGCTGCACAGGGACGAGCTGAAATATGTCCTCGACTATGACGGGAAGACCGTCGTCCGCGGCGGAGGCCTCGGGGTGGAGGTTGACAACTCCCTTGTCGAGAGGGCTATGGGAGTCCCGGCGGACGCGGGCGCGAGCTGGATGGACGGGATGGAGGTCATCGGCGTCGACCGGCGGAGCGCGGACGAAATCTGGAAGCCTGTCTACGGGGAGAGCTCCGAAATCCGCGACCGTTTCAACGAGATGACCGTCCATCTCCGCAAGGGCGGGGAAAACGCCTCGGGCGGCCGTCCGGGGACGGAGGGGATGGGATATGACAAAAGGCGGGAATATCGTCTCGACGTCATTTTCCGAGCCTATGACGGGGGCGTCGCTCTCCGCTACCGTTTCCCCGAGGGGACGAACGGGCTGTTCCTGCACATAACGGACGACCTCACTTCCTTCAAGTTCGCTCCAGGCGCGGAGGCCTGGCACTTCGCCTGGGCGCAGTCGGGCGCGGAGAAGGTGAGACTGCTCAAATCCGAACCGGCCTGGGGAAGGGAGGCGGAGCGCCCGCTCACAATGAAGCTCGCCTGCGGGCTTTACGCCTCGGTCGGGGAGGCCGCGCTTTCGGATTTCGCGAGAGGGAAGCTCGCCCTCGCGGACGACGACCTCGTCAAGTTCTCGCTCTACGAGGGGGCGGACGTCATACCCCCTTACGATATGCCGTGGCGCTATCTTCTCGTGGGGGAGAAGGCCGTCGACCTCGTGAACCGCAAGGATATGGTGCTGAACCTGAACGAGCCGTGCCGCATCGCCGACTGTTCGTGGATACGCCCGGGGAAGGCGTTCAGAGTGTGCCGACTGGATATGGCCTCGGCTCTTGAGGCGGTGGATTTCTGCGCGGAGAGGGGGATGCAGTTCATCGAACTCGACGCGGGATGGTACGGGCCGGAGATGCAGAGGGCCTCGTCCGCGCTTTCGGTGGCGGAGAACCGCGATTTCGACATTCCGGCTCTATGCGCTTACGCCCGCGAAAAGGGGGTCGGGGTCTGGCTCTATGTGAACCAGAGGGCTCTGGAGAAGGAGCTTGACGAGATTCTTCCGCTCTATGAAAGCTGGGGAGTGAGCGGAATCAAGTTCGGATTCGTCCAGGTCGGCTCGCAGAAATGGACGCAGTGGCTGCACGACGCCGTCCGCAAATGCGCCGCGCACCGCATAATGGTCGACATCCACGACGAGTACCGCCCCACCGGTTGGAGCCGCACCTGGCCCAACCTTATGACCCAGGAGGGCGTCGGCGGAAACGAGGAGATGCCGGACGCAAGACACGACACGGTTCTGCCGTTCACCCGCTTCCTCTGCGGCCCGGCGGACTACACCCCCTGCTACTTCAGCTCAAGGGTGAAGAACACCAAGGCGCATCAGCTCGCGATGCCGGTCGTGTACTACAGTCCCGTGACTTTCCTCTACTGGTACGACCTTCCTTCCGCCTACAGGGGCGAGGCGGAGCTTGATTTCTGGAAGAACTGTCCGACGGTCTGGGACGAAAGCGTCGCTCTTGACGGGGAGATAGGGGAATATATAGTCCAGGCGCGGCGCAGCGGAGACCAGTGGTTCGTCGGGGTGATGAACGGGCTGGAGGGCCGCGAGATAACCCTCGACACCTCGCTCTTCCTCGAAAAGGGGAGGAAATACCAAGTTGAGGTCTATGAGGACGACCCGTCGCTCGGGACGCGCACGAACGTCTCCTCGAAGACCGTGACGGTCAGGGGCGGGAAGAAAATCTCCCTGAAACTCCTTCCTTCCGGCGGCGCGGCTCTGCGATTTGTCAGCGTCAAGAAATGATTCGGCGCGGCCCTGCGATTTGAAAGCATTAAATAAGC
>CAVIXF010000001.1:14735-40283 GCA_963646585.1 Candidatus Gastranaerophilales bacterium HUM_1
AAATAAGCCGCTGAAGATTACTTCGCCCGGTTGTAACTTCTTTCCGCTGTCATTCATCCCGAAAATTTTCACTTTTCTCCGATTTGTAGTAAATTGCGGGCGTTTATTGGCGCGTGGTGACGCGTACTGACCACATCGGAGACACAGATGAACAGGACATTCGGGCAGACATTCCGGCGCATATCGGCTTTCGCCGCCGTTCTGGCCGGCGTTTCCTCCGTTTTTCTTTCAGCGGAGACGGCGGACGGCGGGATTTTCCGCTGCGTCACCCGCGAGGACGGCCTTGCGGGCGAGTCCGTCGCACGGGTGCTTCCCTACGGCGACGGCCGGGTCTGTCTCGCGACGAGCGACGGCGTGAGCCTCTACGACGGGGAGCGCATTCTGAACTTCCCCATCGGCGAAGGCCGTCCGAACTATGTCTATGACATCCGCGAGGGGCGGGACGGAGTCCTCTACGCCGCCACGACCCGGGGAGTCTTTCTCAAGAGACGCGGCGACGGGGCTTTCTCGCGGGTCTTCCCGCAGATTGAGCGCGCCGAATGCCTTCTGCCGGCGGGGGACACGCTCTACGTCGGCGACCGCGACGGCTTCCATATATGCTCCGACGGAGGAATCCGGCTCGTCACGGTGGGCGCGTCGAGAATGGGCGTTGAGAACGGCGTGAGGGACATCGTCCCGGGCGCGGACGGGAAGGTCTGGTTCCTGAGCCGTTACGCGCTGAACCGCTACAGCCCATCGTCCGGGGAGGTCGAATCGGTCATACTCACGGACCGTATGCCCCAGGGGGCGGCTCTCAACCGACTCGCGGTCAGCGGGGGCAGGTTCTACATAGGCACTAAGAACAACGGGCTCTATGCCTTCACGCAGGCGGACTCCTCCGTGGTCCCGGTTCCGGGAGTCGGCAACGTCGTCACCACCCTCGGCGTGACCTCCTCCGGCGACGTCACCGTCAGCTGCGACGGGGCGGGGGCGTTCGTGCTCGACGGGGCCTCCGGCGCTGTCAAAGAAAGCTTCAACGTCAAGGCGGACGGCCCGCACCGCATCCCGTCCGACGCGGTCTACTGTTTCACCAAAGACGACAGGGGCGTGTGCTGGTTCGGATTCTACCGCTGCGGAATGTGCCACAGCTACTTCTCTTCGCCGGTTTTCCGCCGCCCTTCCTTCGGAGGCTTCTCCACCGCCGGCCGCGCCGTGCGCTCTTTCTGGATTTCCGGGGACGTCAAGCTCATCGGGACGGGCGAGGGTCTGTACTGTGTGGACGGGAAGTCTTCCAAGGTCAGCCTCATACCCCCGTCCGAACTGGGCGGAAGCCATATAATCACCGCCATAACGCGTTTCGGAGACCGTTTCTACATAGCGACTTATGACGCGGGCCTGCACGTTCTGGACCCGCGCACGATGAAGACCTCCCGGGTCGCCTCCGAGCCGCTGCTTTCGACGACATCCGTCTCCGGATTCGCGCACAGCCCCGACGGCGCTCTCTGGGTCGGCACGGGAGAGGGGATCTTCGTCCTTGACAGGGAGGGGCGCTGCACCGGGCGTTTCACGGAGAACAATTCCAAAATCGGCGGCTCGATGGTGTCTGGGATGCTTTTCGACTCCGAAGGCAACTGCTGGGTGTGCTCCAAGCCGCTTTCGCTGTACATATCGGGGACCGGAATATTCGAGAGCTCCAACTTCCCGAAGGGGTTCTTCGACAAGGAGGACATCACCGGCTGCACTCCGGGGCACGGCGGCCTCATCTACTTCAGCAGCAAGTCCGGAATCTACCGCACCGACCCGAAGATGAACGATTTCGGGACTCTCGACCTCCCGGAGGCGGTTATGCGCGGGACCTGCTATGCGTTTCTGGACGACGGAAAGGGGAGTCTGTGGCTCGCGACCTCCGACGGGCTGTTCAGCGTCCCGTATTCGGCGGACACCTTCCGCCACTTCGGTTACGGGGAGGGGATGAAGTGCCGCAACATCAGCTCCGGCGGCCTCAAGATGGACGAGGACGGGAATATATGGGTGGGGACTTCGGACGGTCTTATGGAGCTGGATCCGGAGGCCCTGGAGAAATGGGAGACCGACGGCTCCCGCAAGGTCGTGGCCTGTGAAGTCCGAGTGGGCGGGAATCTTCTCGGCTTCATCGACGAAGACGCGATGAACACTGAAAGAAGGATATCTCTCGGATGGAATCTTGCTTCCGAGAGGCTCTCGCTCCGTTTCCATCTTCGGGACTATGCCCGGCCGTACGACAGAATCTACCAGTACAGGATTGACGATGAGGGACAGTGGCGCAGCGCACGGGACGGGGAGGATGTCGTGCTGGACGGCCTCGGTCTCGGGAGGCATTCGCTGACGGCGCGTCTTTCCGGGGCGGAGGGCACTGAAAGCCGCTACGAGATACTCGTCCTCCCTTCCGCCGCTGCGATGGCGGAGGCCGGTCTGCTGATTCTCGCCGCCTGTCTGCTGCTTATGTGGAGGAGCTACCACCGCGACACAAGAGTGCTCCTGCGGGAAAGGGGCGAGATCGAGAACGCCCTTATGGAGGCGGAGAAGGAGAGCGAGGCCCTGAGGGAGAGCGAGGAGTCCCGGGCGGAACGGAACGGGACGGATTCCGGGATGGATCCGGGGGCGGAGAACCATAGCGTCGACGACCCGAATGCGGGGGACGCGGGGGATGCGGGCGCGGAGCGGGAGAAATATGCCCGGGTCAGACTCGACGAGGCGGAGTGCGCGGAGACGGTTTCGAGGTTGAGGGAATATATCGAGACGAGCCGCTGCTACACCGACTCCGAACTGAAGATGGGCGACGTCGCCGAAGTCCTCGGGCTGTCCTCCAGCCGGCTCAGCCAGATTTTCAGCCTCCATCTCAAGGAGAACTGGTACGATTTCATCAACCGCTACCGTCTGGAGGAGTACAAGCGCCTGCTCGCCGACCCGGAGAACCGGCGGAGGTACACGCTCACGGCCCTGAGCGAGCAGTGCGGATTCCGCAAGTCCAGCTTCTACAGCACCTTCCGGAGGGTTGAGGGGATGACGCCGGCCGAGTACCTCAAGAAACACAATATAAAGTTGTAGGGAGAGTGTCTTAAAAGGATGAATTGCTTCGTTATGCTCCTTGTCCAAGTCCTCACAACCGAAAGGTTGCTGCGGTTTGAACCGCGTCGCAAGCCTTGCACTTCATCCTTTTAAGACACTCTACACTGTAATATGTTTTCGTCTAAATTAGACGAACTGAAGATTTTTATATTTGTATCTTGCTTATATTCCGTAAGTTAAATTGAGCGGAATCTTTTCAAAACGAGACGGCGCATTTTCGTCCTCTTTCATTTGCCGTCTTTCCCGCTGAATGCTAATTTCGCAGCCGATAACACTCGACTGATGACGCATTATGACCAGGGTGAAAGGAACACATTCTGACGAAGTCTCCGCGATTTACGTGGAGAACCGCCCCGCGCTTATGCGTTACCTCCAGAGTTACACCCGCGACACGATGGACGCGGAGGATATGCTTCACGAACTCTTCCTGAAACTTCTCTCAATAGACATAATCAATCCGGAGACGGTGCGCAATCTGCTTTTCGTGATGGCGCGTCGTCTCATCATTGACGACGCCCTGCACAAGGCCTTCGTCCGCCGCAGCGTCGAGGGGTGGAGGAGGACGGCCCCGCAGGACGACGGCGACTCCCTCTCCCGCAGGGTGGAGGCGGCCGATCTTGTCTCGCTCGTGGACCGGCGCATCTCCCGGATGCCGCCGAAGCGGGCGCGGATATATATGATGAACAAATGCTGCGACCTTTCTGCGAAGGAGATTGCTGAAAGGATGCGCCTAAGCCGCCGCACGGTCGAGTCCCATCTCTATGTCTCGAATATGGAGATGAAATCCTATCTTCGTAAAATAATATAGCCGGGTCCCCCCACAGTGGCGGACGATGACCACAATCGAATAACCAATATGTCAATATAAGCGTTATGAAGTTCAAGCTTTTCAGAATCAGCATCATATCCCTCCTTCTCCTTTCGGGGCTGCTGCTTCCCGCTCTCTCCCCTTCGGGAAGGCTGACGGCGCAGAACCTCTCCGTGAAAGGAGCGGTGACGGACAAGGGCGGAGAACCCCTTGTCGGAGTCGCGGTGCAGGTGGAGGGACAGAACACCGCCGCCATCACCGACCTTGACGGAAACTACTCAATCGCGGCGGCTCCGGGGGCGACCTTGAAGTTCTCCTGCGTGGGTTTCGCGGACAAGACCGTCGCCGTCACCGCTGAGGTGATCGACGTGACCCTCGAAGAGGACGTGCAGCTCCTTCAGGAAGTGGTCGTCGTGGGTTACGGAGTCCAGAAGAAGGAATCGCTCACCGGAGCGGTGACGGTGGTGGACAGCAAGGCCTTCCAGGAGAAGGGCGGCCTTTCCTCTCCTCTCCAGGCGCTTCAGGGGCAGGTGGCGGGAGTCATCATCAGCCGCTCCTCCTCCGCGCCGGGCGACGAGAGCTGGGGGTTGAGCCTCAGGGGCTCCTCTTCCGTGAACTCCACCGAGCCGCTGGTCGTGATTGACGGCGTGGCGGCCAACAGCGTCAGCGAGATGAGGCTGCTTAACCCGGACGACATCCAGAGCATCAACTTCCTCAAGGACGGCTCGGCCGCCATCTACGGAAGCCGTGCGGCAGGCGGCGTGGTTCTCATCACCACCAAGCGCGGCAAGGAGGGAAAGGTCACGGTGAACTACAGCGGCAGCGCGACCCTCAAGACGGTCGGGCTTATGCCGGAGCTCTGCGGCATCGACCAGTGGGCCGAGGGCGTGCAGACGGCACTTCGCAACGACAACAATACGAGCAACGTATGGTACACCTTCGCCGAACTCGCGAAGAAGTACAAGGGCGGCTACATAGACCTCCAGAAGACCGCGAACCCGTTCGGCTCGTCAGCCTTCACCGACGTGAGCGACTTCGTGTTCGACGACTCCGTGAACTGGCTCGACAGCCTTTTCGGCAGCACCTGGAGCACCAACCACAGCCTCAGTGTCAGCGGCGGCAGCGAGAAGAACTCGTTCCGCGTCTCCGGGAGCTACCTCTACGACGGCTCCACGCTCCGCTACGGGAAGAACAACAACCAGCGCTACAACATCCGCTGGAACAACACCAACAGGCTCGGGAAGATCTTCACCCTCGAAAGCAGCATAGCCTACAGCCGGCAGGAGCAGGTCGCCCCGACCCTCGTAAGCTCCGCCCTCACCACGCAGACCCCTATGCCGGGCCTGCCCCTCACGGCTCTGGACGGCAAGCCTTACGCCTGGGGCACCTGGGGCTCTCCGGTCGCGAAGCTCTCTCTCGGCGGCGACAACCGTCTCTCGGTCAGGTCGCTCAGCATCAGCGAGACGCTCAGGGCGAAAATCACCTCCTGGCTTGACGCGAACGCGACCCTCGGCTACAACACTTCCGAAGCCCGCCGCCGCACCGTCCAGAACGCCATCACCTACTACAACTACGCGGGGACGACCGTGACCTGCAACGACCCGACGCAGGAGAAGTCCTACTTCAAGCAGACCTCCTCGCGCAGCGACTTCTACAGCGCATCCGGCTATCTGAACGCGCACGAGACCTTCGCCGAAAAGCATACGACGAGCCTCACGCTCGGAGCGCAGTACGAGATGAAGGATGTGGAGGCCTTCGGGGCGAGCTACACCGACATCCTCGAAGGGCTGGACGTAATCAACGGCAACGGCACGCTCACACTCGACGCAAGTTCGATAAGCAACAACTACCGCAACGCCATAATGTCCTGCTTCGGACGTTTCAACTACGACTACGACACTCGCTACCTCCTCGAACTCAACGGCCGTTTCGACGGAAGCTCCAAGTTCCTGCCGAAGAACCGCTGGGCGTTCTTCTGGGGCGTTTCGGCGGGATGGAGAATCAACAGGGAGCATTTCCTGCGCGACGTCGACTGGCTCTCGGACCTCAAGCTCAGGGCATCCTACGCCGAGATGGGCTCCCAGACCGGCATCGACAACTACGACGGCTACCAGTTCTACACTCTGAACACTTTGTCAGGCGCATACGTCGGCTCTGACAGGCTCACCACCATAACCACCAACGGTAAGTTCGCCTCCACCACTCGCCAGTGGGAGAGAATCAAGAACTACAACCTCGCCCTCGACTTCGGCTTCCTCGGCGGGGCGATAACCGGAACGGTGGAGGGATTCCTCAAGAGGAACGACAATATGCTCGTATCCGTCACCTATCCGGCCGTGCTCGGCGACTCCGCACCTACGGCGAACACCGGAAAGTTCAGGAACTGGGGCTTCGAGGCGAGCGGGAACTACAACGGACAGGTCGGGGAGCTGCATTGGCGCATAGGCGGCAACTTCACCTTCACCCGCAACGAACTCACCGACTACGGCGGAACGAGCGTCCTCAAGTCCGGCTACACCAGCACCCAGCAGGGATATCCCCTCAACTCCATCTTCGGTCTCCGCTACGGGGGCAAGATCCAGAACGAGGAGATGCTCGCCGCCTATCTCAAGAAATACTACACCAACAACGGAATCGGAATGCCGAGCAACCTCCGCGTGGGCGACAATATGTACTGCGACGAGAACGGGGACGGAGTGCTCGACTACCGGGACTACATCTGGCTCGGAAGCGACGACCCCGAAATCTCATATTCCTTCAACTTCGGGCTGTCGTGGAAGGGTCTCGACCTCGGCATAGTCTTCCAAGGGTCTGCGAACCGCTTCGTATACAGAGGGATAGACGCGTGGACTGTGCCTTTCCGCTCGCTCTATCTCAACAGCACCACGAGCAGCTTCGGGAACACCTGGAGCAAGGACAATCCGGACGCCTATTACGCTCCGTACACGACTGACAGCAACATAATCAGCTACAACTATCAGGCGAACTCGCTCACCGCACAGGACGGCCGCTACATCCGTCTGAAGAATGTCACCCTCGGCTACAACCTGCCCGAGGAGGCTTTGCGGAAGACCCGTTTCATCAGCGGATGCCGCGTCTATTTCACAGGCGAAGACCTCTGGGAGCACAGCAGCATCACCGACGGATGGGATCCGGAGGCGAAGCGTTCCCCGAGCGGCACGGGCCGGTATCCGTTCACCCGCAACTTCACTTTCGGAGTGAACCTCACTTTCTGACGACGGCCCCGGAACGGACTGAATCCGGAGGGAAAGAGAAAGGGATATGAAAATATTGTCGAGCCTATATGAATCAATATGACTAAGGATATGAAAACGATATATGCCAATATTATCAGAACGGTCTGCGCGGCGGCGTCGGGGATTGCGGCGGTCTCCTGCCTCAACTTCAGCCCGGAGGCGCAGATGAACGACGACACGGTCTGGAAGTCGGCCTCGAACTTCCGACTGTTCGCCAACCAGTTCTACTCCTGGACCCGCGACATCCAGAGCGGCGAGACCTACCAGTACGGGGTCAGCGACGGCCCGCACAGCGACCTGAGGAGCGACCTCTGCGCCGCGTCCAGCGTCAATCCGTACAGCCAGGGGACCAACACCATCCCGGAGACCGACAAGAACTACACCGCCCTCTACAAGAGGGTCTACTACGCCAATCTCCTGCTCAAGAAGGCGGCATCGTTCGGCTCTCCGGCGGACATCGCCGTTCCGGTGGCCGAGGCTAAGTTCTTCCGCGCCTACTGCTACTTCGAACTCGTGCAGCTCTACGGCGACGCGATTCTGCTCACCGAGCCGGCCGATATGGACTCCCCTCTGATGAAAGCCCCGAGGAACGACAGGGGCGAAATCATAGACTTGTGCATCAGTGACTTGAAGGAGGCCGCCGAGGCTCTCCCTCAAACGCCTTCCGAGGAGGGGCGGCTCTGCTCCGACGCCGCGCTCGCCTTCCTTTCGAGAGTCGCGCTCTATGAGGGGACCTGGCAGAAGTTCCACACCGGAGGCGCGACCTCCACGACGAACGGCGAAAGGGCCGGCTCCCTGCTCAAGACGGCTGCGGACGCGGCCGGGGAAGTGATCGGGAACGGCCGCTACAAGCTCTTCCACAGCGACAAGCTCGGCGCGGAGAGCTACCGCTATATGTTCATACTCGAAGACGAGCAGTGCAATCCGGCCGGTCTCACGACGAAGGACAACAGCGAGTACATCTTCTCCCGCCGCCACAGGGCCATCGACGGGGTGGGGCTGAACATCACCAAGGCCTACCTCGCGAACGCCGTCTATCCGACCCGCAAGCTCGCCGACCTCTACCTCTGCCAGAACGGCCTTCCGATAAGCTATGCCGGCGCGGACAATCCGCGTTTCAAGGGCTACGCCACTGCGGTCTCCGAGTTCACCGACAGGGACAACCGTATGGCGACGACGCTCGCGAAGAGGGGCACGGCCGTCTGGGACAACACCTCTGACCACTGCCGCACCGCCTGGGACGACAGCGACCTTTCAAGGGCCAAGACGATAGGAGCCTGTGCGAACAGCGGCTACCAGACCCACAAATGGGCGGTGGAGCGGCTTGTGGCTGACAAATACGAGACTATGGAGTTCCCGATAATCCGCTACGCCGAGGTGCTTCTGAACTACGCCGAGGCCGTCTATGAACTGAACGGGAAGATCTCCGACGCCGAGCTCGACCGCAGCCTCAACCTCGTGAGAAAGAGGGTGAACCCGGATATGCCGGCGCTTTCCAACGCCCTCGTAGAGGCTAACGGGCTCAGTATGCGCGAGGAGATACGCCGCGAGAGGACGGTGGAGCTGATTTTCGAGGGCTTCCGCATCGACGACCTCAAGAGGTGGGCGACCGCCCCGACGGAGATGCCGCAGACCCAGCTCGGAGTGAAGTGGAAGGGCACGGAGTTCGAGACCCTTTGGGCGAACCAGAGCCGCCAGATTGACTCCGACGGCTGCATAATCCTCTACGACAACCGCCAGTGGTCGGACAAGCTCTATCTCTACCCGCTGCCTGCGGACGAACGTCAGCTGAACCCGAACCTCGGTCAGAACCCGGGCTGGGAGTGACAGGAAGCTCCGGGACAGCTCCGATTCCGTGGAATGGAAAAGTGGAAAGCCCGGATGCTCAATGAATTATGTATATGAAACTTAGGCTAATATGAACAATATGAATGAATATGTCGGAATATGCGGCTCCGGCGCAGCCGTGAAAGCCGCCGGAACCCCGGAACGGCCGCTCAACTTCAGGCCGCTCCGCTTCAGGTCGCTTTGCCTCGGGTCGCTCCGTCTCAGGTCGCTTTGCCTCGCCGGACTGACGCTCGCGGCGGCCGTCGCGCTCCCCTCCTGCGACAAACAGGAGGCGAAGCCGCTCTACAGCGCGGTGATTCCGTCTTCGGTGGAGTTCAATCTTGAAGAGAAAGTCCGGAGGCTCGTCTATGTCGACGCGACTTCCTCGCCCTGCCTCCCTATGCTCAAGGGGGAGACGGTTCAGCTTAGGTACACGATGACCCCGGACGACGTCACATTCAGCGACGTTGTCTGGACGGCGTCCAACCCGGCGTTCGCCTCCGTCTCCGACAACGGGCTTGTCGAGGCGGTGGACGGGGACGGCTATTCCATCGTGCAGGTCGCTCCCGTGGGGCTTCACGAGGGAAGCGGCATCAACGCCAATCTCAAGGTCGTCGTCTCCTCGCAGATGCGGGCGGCGGAGTCCATAGCCGTCACATCGCCTCTCGACGAAATCTACGCCGGCGACACGATGCAGATGGGCGCGGCGATAGCTCCGGCGAACTCCACCTACAAGACCGTGCTCTGGAGCGTCGGAGACGAAAGCCTCGCATCCATAGACCCTTACACCGGGGTTCTGACCGGAAAGGACGGCCCGGCGTTCGTAAACTCCGTGGAGGTCGTAGCGACCGCGCTGGACGGCTCGGGGGTGAGCGGCTCGAAGACCGTGAAAATAAGGAAGATCGTCGCTCCGGAGGAAATCACCATAGACCAGAGCTTCTCTGCGGAGAACGGCTATCTCTGCGCCCTCAACGAACGGAGCCTCAAGCTCGCATACACCACCGTTCCGGAAGAGTGCACGACTTCGCAGATAGAATGGACCACGTCCGACGCGTCCGTCGCGACCGTGGATGCCGGGGTGGTGACCTTCAAGGGCTTCGGCAAGGTGACGATAACCGCCAAGGCCCCGTCCACAGGAAAATCCTCGTCAATCGGGCTTGACATCCCTTGCGGGCTTTTCCGTGAGACTTTCCACAATCCGGACCACTACAGCATCCGCGACGCGGCCCAGAGCGGAAGCGGCACAAGCACCTCCACCGTCTGGAGCGACGGCTGCATCGAGATAACCACCTACGCCCAGAACTCGACCAAGCAGCGCGCCGACATCAAGTGCTACGACACCCCTGTCACCATACACGCAGGCGAGTATCCGATTCTCGCCTTCCGAATGGACGACGTCAAAGACCTGTACGAGGGAGTGACCGCCCGCAACATCAAGCCGGACATCACCGGAACGAGCGAAAGCGGAGTCCAGTACAAGCAGTTCAACAGCGAAGCCAACAACAAATACGCGGAGGACTGGAAATGCACCGACTCCGAGGGGACTCTCCGAGGCCACGTCTTCATCTACGACTTCTCGAAGCAGGAGTTCAAGACCGGCGGACTCGCCCCGACAAACGAAAGCATCTCCTGCACAACATTCCAGATCAAGCACGCCGACATAGCGACGGCGACCTCCCAGCTCACCTTCAAAGTCTACTGGATGCAGACGTTCAAGAGCCTGGAGGATGTGAAGAGATATGTCGAGGAGGTCGAAGGGCTGACGACGGAATGATTACTGAATCCGGGGATATATACGAAACTTAAGATATTCAGACAGATATGAAAGATTTCACTATGAACGGAAAAATATCTCTCCTTCCGGCCGCTCTCTCGGTGATACTCGTTCTGAACTGCGCCTGCCGCAAGAACGAGTTCGGGACGGTGGACCTCACCCTCCCGGAAGAGCCGGACGTGGAGGCGACCTACACTTTCAGCCATCCTTGCGCGATGTACACCGAGGCGGACTTCACCCGCGTGAAGGAGGAGCTCGCCTCCGGCTCTCCGGCGGAGGTGAAGGCGGCGTTCACCGCACTGAAGAACAGCCCCTATTCGCAGCTCGCCTACGAGCCGGCCCCGCAGGAGCTCATCGTGAGGGGTGACCCGACCGGGACTGGCGTTGATTCCGAGAATTACGCCTACGCGATGAGGGATGCCGCGGCCGCCTATCAGACGGCTCTTCTCTGGAAGCTCTCCGGAGAGACTCCCTACGCCGACCAGTCGGTGAAGATTCTTGACGCCTGGGCGCGGAAATGCAAGAAAATCACCTCCAACGACGCGAACAACGTGCTCGCGGCCGGGGCGCAGGGCTACACTTTCGCCTGCGCGGCGGAGATTATGCTCGGCTACGACGGCTGGAATGCGGGCGACGCGGCGGCGTTCAAGAAATGGATGCTGGACGTCTTCGCCCCGGTGAACAGGAGCTTCCTCGACCACAAGTCCTCCAATGTCTGCGCCCTCCACTACTGGAGCAACTGGGACCTCGTGAATATGTGCTCGTATATGGCGATAGGCATACTCACCGAGGACAGCGATATGGTGAACTTCGTCGTGAACTATTTCTACAAGGGCGCGGGTAACGGCTGCATCTCCCGTCTCATCAACGGCGGCCTGCTTGACGACCCTCTCGGCTCGGGGGAGAAGCTCGCCCAGGACCAGGAGAGCGGACGTGACCAGGGGCACGCCCAGATGTCCGCGATGGTGGCCGCGAACCTCGCCCAGATGGCGTATTCGCTCTACAGCGTCAACAGCTCGAACCCCGACGCGGCGAAGCTCGACTTCTTCGCGGCCGAGGACAACGCGCTGCTCAAGCTCGGCGAATATGTCGCCCTGAGCAACCTCCGCAACGGCGACGACAACGAGAACAAGAACGGACAGTGGCTCGTCGCCGCCGCGAATATGCCGTTCAACCGCCTGGACTACTGCACGGACTGCTCCTGCCGGGACAAGAACCACGGAGCGGTGCACACGACTCTCGCGGACGACAGCGGAAGAGGCTCGGTGCGTCCGGGCTGGGAGATCTACTTTAACCACTACGCCCGCGTGAAGAAGCTCTCCGGCGGATGGCTCTATGTCAGGCAGATGGCTGACAAGATGCGTCCGGAGTGCGGAAGCGGCGACAGCCGCTACGGGTCCAACTCCGGAGCCTTCGACCAGCTCGGCTGGGGCACTCTGATGTTGTACAGGTGATATATGATACGGAACTTAAGCGTAAAGAGACTATGAAAAGGAATATTACTGAAACGAATGCGGCGGATTATGAATCGCCGGTGTTCTCGGAGCTTTTTCTCACGGCGGAGCGCGGCTTCGCTGAAAGCGGGACGGGGACGGCCTCGATCTATGACTGGAACGAGGATGAAAGTAACGACTTTAATTTCTGACTGCTATGAAAAAGAGGATGACGTTCGTCGCGGCGGCCCTTGCGCTCGCCGCCGCAGCTTTCTACGGCTGCGACAAGGCTCTGCCCGAAGCGCAGGACACGAAGACCGAAGACATTGAAAAGGACGACACCGGGAAGGACGGCCACGATGCGGACGGCTCCGGGACTTCCCGCACATTCTCCCTTACGGCTGCAATCTGCGGTCAGGAGGACGGTCTGTCCGGCGACCCGGAGACGAAGACCGTGAACGACGGACTTTCGACCGCCTGGGCGGCGGAGGACGCGCTCTGTGTCTTCCACGTCGCAGCGGGCGGGACCGAGTACGTCAGCGACGGCGAGTTCAAGCTCACCGACGCCGCGTCCGGGAGCTTCTCCGGCACGCTCGGAGAAGAGCTTAAGGACGGCACGGACTACGACTGGTACGCCCTCTATCCCTACTCCGCAGCGACGACGTCCCTGTCCGCCGCTCCGGTGACAATCGCCTCCGCCGCGCAGACCCAGAGCGGCAACGGAAGCACGGCTCACCTCGCAGGCGAGACTATGCCGCTTTTCGGCAGCGTCAAGTCCCTCTCCTCGGACGGGACTCCGGCCTTCGCCCTCAGCCAGCTCGCTGCGGCGCTCAAGGTGCACATCACGAACGCGACTGACGGGGCTCTTACTGTGAGCAGCGTCACATTCACCGCTCCGGAGGCCGTGGCCGGCGGGTTCACGGCAGACCTTACCGGAGAAAGCCCGGCCTACACCGACGCATCATCCGCGTCCTCGACCGTCACGCTGACCGTGGACGGCGGCGAGGAGATCGCGGCGGGCGGAAGCGCGGACTTCTACATAGCCCTCAAGCCTTTCACCGCATCGTCCGGGGCGACCTTCAAGATTGCGGTCAACGGCTACGAGAAGGAGATTCAGACCGCAGCCGACCTCACTTTCAAGGCCGGGACGATCAAGACCGCGAACTTCTCCTACGACCCGGAGATTGTCATAGACCAGAAATATTCCTCCGATTCGGGATATGCCTGCGCCCTTAACGAGCAGTCTCTCACTCTCACCGCCACGGTTCCGGACGGATTCGACGCGTCGGCTCTCGTCTGGGAGAGCTCGAATGACGCTGTCGCCACGGTGGACGGCGGAACGGTGACATACAAGGGCTTCGGCGACGTCACCGTCACGGCTTCGCTCCCGGGGGTTAAGAGCGGCTCGATAAACTTAAGCATCCCTTGCGGGCTTGTGCGCGAGACTTTCCACAATGAGAATCACTACTGCGCCTACAATGTGGAGAAGACGGAGAACAACACCTCCGCTTCCCACAAATGGTATGACGGCTACCTTGAAATCACCACTTATCTTCAGTCGGCGATATCGGGAAGCGAACAGCAGCGCGGTGACATCAAATGGTACTGCACCCCGTTGTATTTCAACGCCGCTGACTATCCGATAATCGCGGTCAAGATGGAGGATGTGCAGGAGACCTATTCCGGACTTGGGACCATAACGCAGAGGAGAATCAATCTCGACGCGACTATGACGGACGCGGCCAAGACGAAATACTCCGGCAACCTCGGCGGCGACAACAACAGGTACTGCGGAGACCTCAAATGCTCCGACAACAGTCACGTGTTCATCTACAATCTCGCCACACAGAAATTCAAAAGCACGGACAACACAGCGCCGACGGCGACCAGCGAGACTCTGACCGACCTGACTCTGACCGCGACGAACTTCCAGTTCAAATATGCGGACATCAAGGTGGCCGCCCAACAGCTCACCTACAAGGTCTACTGGATTCAGACGTTCAAGACCATTGACGACGTGAAGAACTATGTCAAGGATGTCGACGGACTGACTTATGAAGTCAAGAAATGACCGCGGACTGAACCATATAAACCGTATATTTGCGACGGTTTCCGCTTTGGAAGCAGTATTCTGACGCGATTATGACGCGATTATGACAGAAAGAACGAAGATGATATTCTGTGTGCTGCTGCCCCTCCTGCTGCCTCTGGCCGCTGCGGGGCAGCAGCGTTCGCAGGTGTGGTGTCCGGACAACGGCGACGGCACTTTCCGCAACCCGGTTCTCAACGCCGACTACAGCGACCCCGACGCCATAGCCGTCGGCGAGGACTTCTACCTCACCGCGAGCTCGTTCAACTGCGTCCCGGGGCTTCCGGTTCTCCACTCCCGCGACCTCGTCAACTGGGAGATTGTCGGACACGGCCTCGGGGAGCTGACTCCGAAGGAGGTCTTCGACACTCCGCAGCACGGCAAGGGGGTCTGGGCTCCGGCGATACGCTTCCACGGCGGCGAGTTCCTCATCTACTGGGGCGACCCGGACAGGGGGATTTTCGTCGTGAAGGCCTCCGACCCTCGCGGGGCGTGGAGCGCTCCCGTCTGCGTGGTGGAGGGCAAGGGGATGATCGACCCCTGTCCGCTCTGGGACGACGACGGCCGCTGCTACCTCGTGAACGCCTGGGCGGGCAGCCGCGCCGGGTTCAACTCCGTCCTGACCGTGCGGGAGCTTTCCCCGGACGGGATGCGTGCAGCCGGAGCCCCGAGGATAGTCTTCGACGGCGGACAGGAGAACCACACGACGGAAGGCCCGAAATTCTACAGGAAGGACGGCTTCTACTGGATATTCTGCCCGGCGGGCGGCGTGCAGAAGGGCTGGCAGCTCGCCTTGAGAAGCCGCAGCGTCTTCGGCCCGTATGAGGCCCGCAGGGTGATGGCGCAGGGCTCGACCTCCGTCAACGGCCCGCATCAGGGGGCGTGGGTGCACACCGCGTCCGGCGAGGACTGGTTCCTCCATTTCAACGACCGGGGGCCGTACGGCAGGGTGGTCTTTCTCCAGCCGATGCGCTGGCTGGAGGACGGGTGGCCCGTGATCGGCCGTGCGGAGAAGGGGGAGACCTGCGGGGAGCCGTATCTCAGCTTCCGCAAGCCCGCAAGCTCCTCCCGCAAGGTCGTGAACCCGCAGGAGAGCGACGAATTCGATGACGGGAAAATCGGCCCGCAGTGGCAGTGGCAGGCGAACTACAGCCAGCTCTGGGGTATGCCGACATCCGGCGGCTGCATCCGCCTGTATTCCTCCGACCTTCAGCCCGGCTTCCGAAGCCTCTGGGAGACGGGCAGCCTTTTTCTCCAGAAACTCCCAGCCGACTCCTTCTCCGCCACGGCGAAACTCCGCTTCTCCTCCAAGGAGGACGGCCAGTGGGGCGGGGTCGTGATGATGGGGATGAACTACGCGGCTCTTGCGCTGCGCAGGGACGGCGACGGATTCCTCCTCCAGAGGCTCGACTGCAAGGGGGCCGACACCGGCGGGGAGCAGACTTCCCGAACCCTCGCCAGCCTGAAACCCTCCGCGAGGGACACGATACCCTATTCCCCCGCCATCCATCTCGATATATGGCTCCGTATGGACGTCTCCGGCGGTGTATGCCGTTTCTTCTACAGCACCGACGGCAGGAAGTTCAGGCCGGCCGGCGAAGAGTTCCCCCTGCGTCAGGGCAAGTGGATCGGGGCGAAGATGGGGCTTTTCTGCGTGAGAGACCCGGAGAGCCGGGAGAACCGGGGCTGGATCGACGTCGACTGGTTCCGCGTCGGGCGACTGAACCTTGATCGTCGGGCGACTAAACCTTAGGGACTGATCTTTGTCTAACTGCCTGTTATGACGGAGACGGATATAACGGGCGCATTGCTCGCGAAAGACTACCGGAGGGCGTTCGACTGCATAGCCGCCCTCTACGGCGAGCGTATGTACTGGCAGATCCGCCGCCTCGTGCTATCCCACGACGACGCTGACGACGTCCTTCAGGACTGCTACGTCAAGGTCTGGAAGAATCTTCCGAAGTTCCGTTCGGATTCGGGGATATATACCTGGATATACAGGATCGTGGTCAATCAGAGTCTCAATTTTCTCAAGAAGAGGGAGCTTCTCTCCCGTTTCTCCTCCGCCGACGCCGAATCTCCGAAGCTGAGGAATCTGCGCGGGGACTCCTATTTCAACGGTGACGGGGCGCAGGCCGCTCTTTACTCGGAGATTGCGAAACTCCCCGCCAAACAGCGTCTTGTGTTCGAGATGAGATATTTCGACGAAGTGGAGTACAAGGAGATGTCGAAGATTCTCGGGACGTCCGAAGGGGCGCTGAAAGCCTCATATCATATAGCCTACAACAAGATACGCGACGCTCTGACGGGCCGCGCCCTGTGAAATAAACTTTTTGATTTGAAATCTGTCTAAAAACCGGTTTATGAGATATGACGATATGAAATATGACGATATGGACATATTGAAGAAAGACATATTGAAGGACAGCCCGAATCTCAGGGAGAATCCTTTCACCGTTCCGGAGGGATATTTCGAAACGATGAGGGAGCGGGCTTCGCGGACGCCGGAGATTCAGACGGCCCGCGACAGGAGAATCCGCCGGATTATGACGCCGCTTCTTTCGACCGCCGCGTCCGTCGCGCTGATTCTCACCGGAATGCTGCTTTTTGACGGCCGTCGGGCGGACTCCGGACACGAACTCTACTCGGACAATGTCGCGACTGTCCTGAGCAGCGATGAAATCATAGAATATCTGATATATACGGGCGCGTCGGTCGAGGATATGGCCGCCGGCAACAGCCGCTGACCGGCCGCTCTTGAAACAAACTGCTGATGCCTTGAAAGACAGTGATTCGGGTGTCAGAATAAAGAATCGGAATTATGAGAAATTTTCATATCAAATCAATGCTTGTTCTGGCTATGCTCTTCGCGGCATTGTCGCTTACGGCCCAGCCGCAGGGGGACAGGCAGGAGAAAAAGAAGGAGTTCTGGGAGAAGGCGAAGGCCGAGAAACTGGAGTTCATAACTGGAAGGCTGAATCTCACGAAGGCCGAGAAGAAGGCGTTCATCCCGGTCTACAACGAAAACGAAGAGCGCAGGGACGAGCTTTTCCACGCGAGACACGAGGCGTTCAAGGCTCTGAAGAAGGCTCTCAAGTCGGAGGACAAGTCGGGGCTGGAGACACTGCTGAAGAACTATGCCGACGCCTGCGCGGCGGTGGGGAAGTGGGAGAGCGGCTATAACGAGCGGTTCTCGAAGGTTCTCTCCGTTGAAAAGCTCGCAATCCTTACGGTCGCGGAGGAGGATTTCCGTCAGGCGCAGATTCACAGGCTCAACGATGGCGGGCGCAAAGGTGCGAAACCCGGTGACGCTCCCGGTCAGGCTCCCGGTTCAGGCTCCGGTCGCGGCTCCGGCCCGGGTGCGCCTCCCGACGGCGGACGGCCTCCTTTCGGCGGCGGATTCGGCGGGATGTGATTGTCCGTCAGCCCTTTCCTGGCATCGGGAAATCAGGCCTTTCCGAGCAGAAGAAAATCAGAAACGATATCGAGATATTGTTCTGAATACTTTCCATTCATATTTATTGTAACCGTCTCCCGTGACGCTCCGGCATTCTGACCGGCGTCGCGGGAGAATTCCATTATCACCCTGTAGGGCGGCTTCCTGTCCGAGGCTCTGACACTTACGCAGCGGAAAAGCCGCAGTCCTCCGGCGGCGGCCGTCCGGGCGGTCTCCGTCTCCTGTCCGGCGGGCAGAATCAGGCTGAGCCGGCCGCGCCTGGAGAGATGCCGCGCCGCGAAGCCGACGATCTCCTCCACGGGGAGTGAGTCGGCGTGCCGCGCCCGGGACTTCCTTTCCGACGGGGAGTGCAGGGTCTCCGTGAAGAACGGAGGATTGGAGAAGATGAGGTCGAGCGGCGCTTCCGGGCGGAATCCGGACAGCGGGCAGCGCCGTGCGTGCAGGCTTTCCGCCCAGGGCGAGGCGGCGAAGTTCATCGCGGCCTCCCCGGCCGAATCCTCGTCGATGTCAATCCCGTAAACATCAAAGCCTTTGCTGTCAAAGCTCTCTCTATCAATATTATCGCCTCCGAAGCAATTGTTCCTGATGCTCCTGCTGTCAATGTCCTTGCTTCCAAAGTCTTTCGCGGACAGCCTCTGGGCGGCCATCAGGGCGATTGTGCCGGTGCCTGTGCCGATGTCGAGCAGACGGCGCTCGTCCCCGGTGACGGTCATCAGCGCACCGAGCAGAACCCCGTCGGTGTTAACCTTCATCGCGGACTTCTCGTTCCGCACCTCGAACTTTCTGAACCGGAAAATCTCCATAACTCACTCGCGGCCGGTTCCGCACCGCGTCTCGCCGGCGATCAGCCCGTCCTTCATCGTGAGCTTCCTGTCGCACATCCCGGCGAGCGTCTCGTCGTGCGTGACGATGACCGCCGTCTGCCCGTGCTTCTCCCTCATCTCGAAGAACAGCCGGTGAATCTCCTGTTTGGTGGCGGAGTCGAGATTCCCGGACGGTTCGTCGGCGAAAAGCACCGCCGGGCCGTTCACGAGAGCCCTCGCGATCGCGACCCGCTGCGCCTCCCCGCCCGACAGCTCGGAGGGCTTGTGGTCGAGCCTGTCTTCAAGCCCCACCTCCGCGAGCAGCCCCTTCGCCCGCCTCTCCGCCTCCGACCGTCTCAGCCCGGCGATGAACGCCGGAATCATCACGTTCTCAAGCGCGGTGAACTCCGGCAGCAGGTGGTGCGACTGGAACACGAAGCCGATTTTCCTGTTCCGGAACTTCGAGAGCGCGTCCCCATTCATCGCGAGAACGTCGTACCCGTCAATCGTCAGCCCTCCGCCGTCCGGCCGAGAGAGCGTGCCGAGAATCTGGAGCAGCGTGGACTTCCCCGCCCCCGACGCGCCCACCACGGACACGACCTCCGCCCTGCCGATTTCGAGGCTTATCCCCTTGAGAACCTGTAGATTCCCGAAACTTTTCCTTATGTCGGCCGCCTTAATCATATCGTCATATCTCTTTTGTTCAACTTTCGCGCTCGCGAATTTATCCATTATTCAACTTTCGCGCTCGTGAATTTATTCACCTCCGCCCAGGCGAAACTTGAGTTAATAATCAAAAAATTTTGCGCATTTCAAAAATAAAAGTACCTTTGCAGTCCCAATCGAGGGAATCGGGGTGTGGCGCAGTTGGCTAGCGCATCTGGTTTGGGACCAGAGGGTCCTGTGTTCGAGTCACAGTACCCCGACCGGAGTTCAAAGAGAGATGATTATGAATCATCTCTCTTTTTCGTTTCCTTGTCATTCTTCACCGACGGCACCTGGAATATTATCGCGAGGACGACCATCGCCCCGATGAGCATAGGGTAGTAGAGCGTCGGGATGATCTCGAACGGCGACAGCTTCGACAGCCCGGCCGCCATAAGCAGCTGCGCTCCGTAGGGAAGCACGCCCTGAATGAAGCAGGAGGTCGTGTCCATCAGGCTGGCCGAGC
Organism: Candidatus Gastranaerophilales bacterium HUM_1; assembly: GCA_963646585.1. Lineage (GTDB taxonomy): Bacteria > Bacteroidota > Bacteroidia > Bacteroidales > UBA932 > Cryptobacteroides. Next base: position 34,442 of record CAVIXF010000001.1, read on the forward strand.
GGCGCGGGGCGATGTCGAACTTCTCGGAAATCTTCTTCGCGATTCCCCCGACCGTGATGATCGCGATGGTGTTGTTCGCCGTGCAGACGTTGGTCAGGGCCGTGAGCAGCGCGATGACTGCCTCGCCGCCCCTGCGGTTCCCGATTCTGCGTGTCATAATCTTTATCAGACAGTCGAATCCGCCGCCCTCCTTCACCATATTCATAATACCGCCGGCGAGAAGGGTGACGAGAATCAGCTCGCACATCGACAGGAGCCCCGCCCCGGCGGCCTCGAACAGCGGCAGCGCGCCCGTCCCCGCCCCGAGCCCTATCGTGTCCGTCAGCACGATTCCCAGCACGAGCACCTTCAGCACGTTCATCCCGCACAGGGCGCAGACGATGACCGCCAGATACGGCACGGCGAGGTACCAGGGCGCGTCCGGCACGTTGCAGACATAGTCCGTGTTGATCCCGCTGAAGACATATATCCCCAGAGTCGCGAGCGCCGCCGGAAGCACTATCAGCAGGTTAGTCCGGAACTTGTCCTTCATCCGGCAGCCCTGGCTCTGGGTCGAGGCTATGGTGGTGTCCGATATGAACGAGAGATTGTCCCCGAAGAACGCCCCGCCCACGACGATTGAGACCATAAAGGCGAGGTCCGCGCCCATCTCCCCGGAAAGCCCCGCAGCTACGGGGGTCAGAGCCACTATCGTTCCGACCGAAGTCCCTATCGACATAGATATGAAGCAGGAGGCGATGAATATCCCGGCGGGAAGATACGCCGCGGGAATCATCTTCATCGTCATCGCCACCGTCGCGTCCACCGCCCCGACCTCTTTCGCCGACTCGGCGAATATCCCCGCGAGGACGAATATCCATATCATATACATTATGTTGGAGTCCGCCGCCCCCGCCGAAAAGGTGTTCACCCTCCTTGCGAACGGCCTCCCCTTGGCGGCGAGGATCGAATAGACGGCCGCGACGGTGAAGGAGACCCCGATGGGGATGCGGTAGAAGTCGCCGGCGAGCAGGGCCGTCCCGAGATAGACCGCGAGCAGCACCGCCACTGGCGAGAGCGCGAACAGCCCCTTTCTGTCTTTTTCACGGCCGTCGTTCTCCCCTCCGGCGTTTCTCTGGTTGCAGGTGCATTCGTTCATTGTCGCGATCGTTTGTGTTGATGTACGCTGATGTCCGCTGATTTCTGTGGAGAGATTCCGCAGAACCCGTAAAGATACGCTTTTTCTCCGCCACTCCGCAAGGGAAATCGAAAAATTTTAAAAATTCTCAAAACTTCCGCTAATCCATTGAAAAATAAAAATTTAGTCGTATATTTGCAGCCCGCAAAAATGCTTTGCGGAGTTTAATGTATTTATAATCAATTAATTAATCAACCAATGCCTGGATTAATTGGAAAGAAAATCGGAATGACTTCCGTTTTCGGTGCTGATGGAAAGAATCTTCCATGCACCGTCATTGAGGCTGGTCCGTGCGTTGTCACGCAAATCCGTACAGTTGAGAAAGATGGTTATGCCGCTGTACAGCTTGCCTATGACGAAATCACAGAAAAGCACGCCAGCAAGCCTCTCAAGGGGCACTTTGAAAAGGCAGGCACAACCCCTAAGCGCAAGCTGGTCGAGTTCAAGGCCGACTTCGCCCAGGAAATCAAGCTCGGCGACACGCTCACGCTTGCCGACGTCTTCGCGAACACCACGTTCGTCGATGTTGTCGGAACATCCAAGGGAAAGGGCTTTCAGGGAGTTGTGAAACGCCACGGTTTCGCCGGAGTCGGCGGCACCACACACGGTCAGCACAACCGTCTCCGTCACCCGGGTTCTCTCGGAGCCTGCTCCTGGCCTTCACGCGTGTTCCCTGGAATGCGTATGGCGGGACATATGGGCAATGAGCGCGTGAAGGTGTTCAACCTTCAGGTGATCAAGATCATCCCTGAGAACAATCTCATCGTTGTCAAGGGCTCCGTGCCTGGCGCAAAGGGCTCTTATGTAATTTTGGAGGACTAAGCTATGGAATTATCAGTAATTAAGATTGACGGAACGGAATCCGGAAAGAAGGTGGTCCTCGACGACGCGATCTTCGGCGTCACTCCGAACGATCACGCGATTTACCTCGACGTTAAGCAGTATCTCGCGAACCAGCGTCACGGCAACGCGAAGACGAAGGACCGCAGCGAAGTTTCCTACAGCACCAAGAAGCTCATCCGTCAGAAAGGTTCGGGCGGTGCGCGTCACGGCAGCCGCAAGGCCAACATCTACGTAGGCGGTGGCCGCGTGTTCGGTCCGAAGCCTCATTTCTACGGATTCAAGCTCAACAAGAAGCTCAAGCAGCTCGCGCGTTTCTCAGCCCTTTCATACAAGGCTCAGGAGAATGCGATAACGGTTGTCGAGCCGTTCACTATGGACGCGCCGAAGACCAAGGAGTTCATTCAGATTCTCAAGAACATCAAGGCCGGCGACAGGAAAGTTCTCTTCGTGCTCCCGACGAACTCCGACAACATTTACCTTTCATCACGCAACCTTCCAGAGGTGAATGTCACCACTGTCGACGAAATCTGCACCTACACCATTATGAATTCCAATTCTCTGGTGTTCGTGGACGGAGTACAGGACATTCTCGCCGCAAGGATCAAACGCTAAAAAGAAATGGAAATATTAATTAAGCCAATAGTAACTGAAAAACTGACGGTTCTGGGCGAGAAGTTGAACCGCTACGGCTTCATCGTGAATCGTGGAGCCAACAAGATTCAGATAAAGGCCGCCGTCGAGCAGGCTTACAACGTGACCGTGGCTGACGTGAACACCATCAACTACCACGGCAAGAAGAAATCCCGTTTCACCAAGGCAGGCCTTCTCAAGGGCCGCGAGAATCACTACAAGAAAGCTATAGTGACCCTCGCAGGTGAGGACAAGATCGATTTCTACAGTAACATCTAAAGGAGGTAACGGTTATGGCAGTAAGAAAATTCAAACCGGTAACCCCCGGTCAGAGAAACAAGGTGATCAGCGCGTTCGACGACATCACCTGCAAGAAACCAGAGAAGTCTCTCCTCGAACCGCTTCACAAGTCCGGCGGACGCAACAATCAGGGTAAGATGACGATGCGTTACATCGGCGGCGGCCACAAGAGAATGTACCGTGTGATCGACTTCCTCCGTTCGAAGGACGACTGCAAGGCCACGGTTATGACAATCGAATATGACCCGAACCGCAGTGCGCGCATCGCGCTCGTGCAGTACGAGGACGGCGTGAAGAAATACATCATCGCCCCGAACGGCATCAAGGTCGGTCAGGTCATCGCTTCCGGCTCCGGAGTCGCTCCGGAGGTCGGCAACGCTCTTCCTCTCGGTGAAATTCCGCTTGGTACTCTCGTGCACAACATCGAGCTCCGTCCGGGTCAGGGCGCCGCTATGGCGCGTTCAGCCGGAACTTATGCGCAGCTCGCGGCACGTGAGGGCAACTACGCCATCCTCCGCCTCCCTTCCGGCGAGACCCGTATGGTGCTCTGCACCTGCCGCGCCACCGTCGGCACCGTGTCGAATCCGGACCACAATCTGGAGTCATACGGCAAGGCCGGACGCAGCAGATGGCTGGGACGCCGCCCTCGCAACAGGGGCGTCGTGATGAACCCTGTCGATCACCCTATGGGTGGTGGTGAAGGCCGTGCGTCCGGAGGACATCCGCGCTCACGCAAGGGCTTACCTGCAAAGGGCTACAAGACACGTAATCCTAAGGCTACTTCAAACAAGTTCATCATTGAAAGAAGGAAAAAATAACGGAATAAAACTTAAGAGATTATGAGTCGTTCATTAAGAAAAGGTCCTTATATTCAGGAAGCCCTTGAAAAAAGAATTCTTGCTATGAATGAAGGCGGCAAGAAAGAGGTTGTCAAGACTTGGTCAAGAGCAAGTATGATCTCTCCTGATTTCGTCGGCCACACAATCGCAGTTCATAACGGAAACAAGTTTATTCCTGTTTATGTCACTGAGAATATGGTCGGACACAAGCTCGGGGAGTTCGCGCCTACCAGAACATTCAGAGGCCATTCGGGCAATCGTAAATAATTTTAAATGAGAAAGTAATTATGGGAGCTCGTAAAAGACAAATGGCCGAGAGGCAGAAAGAAATAAAGAGGCACACAGCCATCGCGAAGGCGAATGACATCCCCACTTCACCGCGCAAGATGCGTCTCGTTGCGGACATCGTCCGCGGAGTGGAGGTCAACCGCGCCCTCGACATACTGAAATTCTCCAAGAAGCACGCTTCAATAGCTCTCGGAGTCCTCGTCCGCAGCGCAATCGCGAACTGGGAGGCCAAGAACCCGGAGAATGCCAAAGAACTTGACAACGGCAACGTCTATGTCAAGACCATTATGGTCGACGAGGGGCGCACGCTCAAGAGAATCCGTCCTTGCCCGCAGGGAAGGGCCGGCCGCATCCGCAAGCGTTCCAACCACGTCACCGTGATTCTCGACGTGAAGAAACCGGCAGAAGCAACAACATCAGTGGAGGAATAGAATATGGGACAGAAAACAAATCCTATCAGCAACAGAATCGGTATCACCCGTGGTTGGGACTCTAACTGGTGTGGTGGTAACTATGCGGAGAAAATCGCAGAGGATTACAAGATCCGCAAATACCTTGAGAGCCGTCTCGCGAAGGCGAGCCTTTCAAAGATCGTGATCGAGCGCACGCTCAAGCTCATCACCGTGACCATCCACGCGGCAAGACCGGGTGTGATCATCGGCAAGGGCGGCACGGCGGTCGACCAGCTCAAGGAGGAGCTCAAGAAGGTGACATCCAAGGAGGTTCAGATCAACATCTACGAGGTCAAGAAGCCCGAGATCGACGCGCACATCGTGGCTGACTCCATCGCACGCCAGATCGAGGGCCGTGTCTCCTATCGCCGCGCCATCAAGATGGCCATCGCCTCCACTATGCGTGTAGGGGCCGAGGGCATCAAGATTCAGATCAGCGGCCGCGTCGGCGGCGCCGAGATGGCGAGAACCGAGATGATCAAGGAGGGACGTACGCCGCTCCACACTTTCCGTGCGGACATCGACTACGCTCTCGTCGAGGCTCACACCAAGGTGGGCGTTCTCGGAATCAAGGTGTGGATCTGCAACGGCGAGGTTTACGGCAAGCGCGACCTTTCACCTAACGCCGGCATCGCCGCGCAGCAGGTGCAGGGCGGCAATTCCGGCCGTGGCGGAGACCGTCGCGGAGGACGCGGAGGCGAGCGTCGCGGAGGACGTGACCGCCGTGACCGTCGCGAGGCGCGATAATCGTCGCAACAACAGAAAAGAGGGGATGACCGAAGCCGGTCATCCCCTCTTCTTTCGTAGCTCCCCGGCCGAGCCGCTGAACCGCTCTGCTTTCAGGTTGAGCAGCTCCGTTTTCAGGTGAAACCGCCGGTCTGCGCGGCGGCAAATCCGTCAGACCCCTCGGGAAATGACACGGCCAGACCCGTTAGCAAACTTGTTTCAAATGGCGGGATGATAGGGGATTTATGTAACCCTTGTGTTATAGTACCTGTTGCACAATGGGGCGGTTCGCCTTTGCTGACACCTGAAATACAGGCGGACATCTCTTTTTACATTTTACGCAGCGTTCTGCGTATTTTTACGCACTGCACTGCGTAAAATGTATGTCGGCAGATTGGAAACAGGCGCGAGGAATATTGTGAGCCTTTTCTGCGCGCTAATGATGGAGGATTTCTGCCCGTAGTCCGCAAAATTTCTTAAATTTGCAATTTCGCGCCGGCCAGAACAAACTCCGGAACTGAGGGGGCACGGTCTTCCGGCGCGGCGGTTTGTTATGGGAATTGAAAGATACATATTATATATAGTGT
>CAVIXF010000002.1:0-33335 GCA_963646585.1 Candidatus Gastranaerophilales bacterium HUM_1
ACTATAAGAAGTATACCAAGAAGTCTGAGATTAGGCTGAGTTGTTTCGTGAGTGGTCCGACTCCGACGGATTGCACTGGTACGGCGGAAATCACATACCCGTCATACATAACTCTGGAGTGACGCGGCGGCAGAAACTGTCCTATAATGTGAGAGGGTGACTGAAACACTTTTCAGTCATCCTCTTTTCCATCTCTTAACCCCCGCAGACTGCCGTCTGCGACCCCTGAGGGCTTTAAAACCTGAACCTCACGGCAGCGTGACGCTCTCGATGCGAATCCTGAACGTCCCCGACGGGGCGAGAACCTCCACGGTGTCGCCGACCTGCTTCCCCATCAGAGCCGCGCCTACGGGCGACTTGCAGGAAATCTTGCCTTCCTGAAGATTCATCTCGTGCGGACTCACCACGGTATAGGTCATCCGTGTGTTCGTGCTCAGATTCGTGAACTCGACCTTGCTGAGCAGGGAGATGCGGTCTTTGGGCAACGCGTCCGTGTCGATGACCCTTGAATAGCGGAGGACTTTCTGGAGATAGCGGATCCGGCTGATGGCTTTCCCCTGAGACCTCCTCGCCGCACGGTATCCCGCGTTTTCGCTGAGGTCCCCCTGGGCGCGTGCTTCAGACAAATCCTCCCTGATCCGGGGATATTCCTCATTTATCAGAAACTCAAGCTCCGCAGCAATCTGCTCATAGCGTTCCTTTGAAAGATATTCCATAACAGTTTCCCGACCTGGCCTTCTCTCCGCCCGTTCTCCGCTTCTGTCGGGGAGATGTCGTGACGGCGGGTGACTTCACCTTTTTGAGATTATTCTTCGGGCAAATTTACACCTTTTTGAGCTTATCGCAAATTTCCGGTGTTTCCGAATGGCGGGAAATGACGTGGGGAGGAATATGTAAAGCGGAATATGGAAAAGTGCGGTTTTTATTTGTGAAATCCTGTGGAAAAGTGTAGTTTCGTGGACTGAAATTATGCAGGAAAGTCTTAATCTGCTGAAGTATAGGAAGATGGATAAGTTCGCGGATATCATCCCCATAGAGAAATGGGGGCTGTTCTCCGTTCCGCCGCGCCCCTGCGTCATCGCCGGGCCGTGCAGCGCGGAATCGGAGGAGCAGGTTATGGAGACCGCCCAACGGCTCAAGGCGGCGGGGGTGAACGTGCTCCGTGCGGGGCTTTGGAAGCCGCGCACGCATCCGGGCTGCTTCGAGGGCGTGGGCTCGCGTGGGCTGGAATGGCTTCGGAGGGTGAAAAATGAGCTCGGGCTGGCCGTGGCCACGGAAGTCGCGGGCGCGGCTCACGTCCGGGAATGCCTTGAGGCCGGCGTGGATCTGGTCTGGATCGGGGCGCGGACGACTGCCAACCCTTTCCTCGTTCAGGAGATTGCGGACGCCCTGAAGGGGAGTGAGATTCCCGTGCTTGTGAAAAATCCGGTGAATCCAGACCTCGACCTCTGGATCGGTGCGATGGAGCGGCTGAACCGTGCGGGAATACGCAAACTTGGCGTGGTGCACAGGGGATTCTCCACCTCCGAAAAAATCAAGTACCGCAACGACCCTCTGTGGAGATATGCCGTCGAACTGCGCAGCCGTTTTCCGGAGCTTCCGTTCTTCTGCGACCCCAGCCATCTGGGCGGCAGCCGCGAGTATGTCGCCGAAGTCTCGCAGCGGGCGTTGGATCTGGGGCTTGACGGGCTTATGGTCGAGTGCCACTGCAATCCGGCGGCCGCGCTCAGCGATGCGGAACAGCAGCTCACTCCGGAGGCTCTCGCCGACCTGCTTGGAAACCGTCTGACGGTGCGTGACGCCGACTCGGCGGATAGCTCCTACCGTGAAACCATCCGTGAACTCCGCGCCGGAATCGATGTCGCGGACGAAGAGCTCATAGACATCCTCGCAAGGAGGATGGAAATCAGCCGCCGCATCGGGGAGATCAAGCGGGAGAACAACATCGCCATCCTCCAGACCGGCCGCTGGGAGACCGTCCTCGCGGATGTCATCGCGAAGGGACGCGAACGCGGACTCGGCGAGGATTTCGTCAGAACCGTCTTCAACGCCATCCACGAGGCGAGCGTCAAGGCTCAGGCGTGAGTAATTTCAAGAATTGGCTTGACTGAGAAACTTTTTTCAAGTTTCCGAGAAACTGTCCGGACACCGGTCCGGCGACTGTCACAGTCCGTCGATCAGGCCGGCGAAGACGCCGCGTTCGCCCTCGGAGAGGAACTGGGCGCGGATCGGCATATAGAACATCTTCCGGCGCAGGTCGCCGGGGACGTCACGGCAGTCGCGCAGCCGCTGGTAGTCCTTTTCCGTGGTGATTATCAGCGAAGTGGGGTGGGCGGCGGCGAGCGAGCGGATGGACGCGACATCCGATTTCGTGAATTTGTGGTGGTCGCCGAACTGGATGTGGCCGACCAGCCTGTAAGTCAGGCGCAGCTGTTCGGAGAACGGGGTGTCGTCCGCGATTCCGCTGAACATCACTGCGGTCTTGGAGTAGAGGTAGCGGCTGTCGCCCTCCGGAAACACCGGCCGAGCCTCGTCGTAGCCTGTCCTCGTGAAGAACACGAACTGCCTGCGCCCGTTGTCCGCACGGAATCCGAAACAGTCCTTCTGGTCGTACCTCTCAATGCCAAGCGACAGCGCCCAGCGGTCTCTCTCCCACGGATTCATCTCCCAGGGGCATTTCGACACGACGAGCACGTCCGCCTCGGCGATTCTCTCCGGCAGGTCGCGCAGCCTTCCGAGCGGCAGCAGCATATCCTTGAAGACCGGGCGGTTATGGTCGATCAGCACGACCGAAAGATCCGGGCGCAGGGCTCTGAACTGGAAACAGTCGTCCAGCACCAGCACGTCCGAGGGCGCGATCTCCCTCGTCCTGCATCTGCGGGACTTCTTGCTTTCGAGAAACGCCTTCGGGTTCTCCAGAATCCTGCATCCCTCGACCCTGTCCCGATCCACGGCCACGGTCACTCCGGGGAATTTGCACTTCATCTGCAGCGGCTCGTCCCCGAAGTCCCCCGCGGACCCGTCCGCCGTCACGATCTGGAAGCCTTTCAGCCTGCGGCGGTATCCTCGTGACAGCACCGCCACGTTCTTTCCGCTCCATCTTTCACTGCGGAGCAGCATCCTGATGACCATCTCCGTGTGCGGGGTCTTCCCCGTCCCTCCCACCGTGACGTTCCCGATTCCGATGGAGGGGACGCCGCTTCCGTGGATCTTGCGGATTCCGCAGTCATAGAGGAGATGCCTCGTCCTGAGGGCGAGATAATATGGAAAAAGAAGGATTCTGTCAATCATATTCACTTATCATCATAAATCGACGCCGCGTCCGGAGACCATCCGCCCCAGCGCTCCGCCACTTCGTCGAGGGTCGCGTACAGCTGCGGGATGTCGTAGAGGGTCACAAGGCGCAGCCGCGTCTCCTTGAAGTCCGGAAGCCCCTTGAAATAGCAGGAGAGGTGGCGGCGCATTTCTATGACCCCGACGTGCTCCCCCTTGATTTCCACCGACTTGGCGAGATGCCTCTTCGCGAGCTCCACCCTCTCCGCGACGCCCATCTGCGGGAGAATCTCCCCGGTGTCGAGGTAGTGCCGGATTTCCCGGAATATCCACGGATGCCCGAAAGTCGCCCGCCCGATCATAATCCCGTCCACCCCGTAGCGGTCGAACGCGTCCTTGGCGTCCTGCGGAGTCCGTATGTCCCCGTTTCCTATTATGGGGATATGCATTCTCGGATTGTTCTTCACCTGCCCGATGAGAGTCCAGTCGGCCTCGCCCCTGTACATCTGGCAGCGCGTGCGCCCGTGTATCGTAAGAGCCTGTATCCCAGTGTCCTGCAACCTTTCGGCGAGCTCCACGATGATTTTGGAGTCATCGTCCCATCCGAGCCGCGTCTTCACCGTCACGGGCTTCTTCACCGCGTCCACGACCCTGCGCGTGATCTCCACCATCTTGTCTGGCTCGCGCATCATTCCGCTCCCAGCGCCGCGCCGTGCGATCTTGCTGACCGGGCAGCCGAAATTTATGTCTATTACGTCCGCCCCGTGCGTTTCCACAAGCTCCGTCGCCCGGTCCGCCATCACCGCCGCATCGACCATCGCCTCCGGTATGCTCCCGTAAATCTGTATGCCTATCGGGGCCTCATAGTCGTAGGTCTTCAGTTTTTCGAGCGACTTCCTCGCGTCCCTGATGAGCCCGTCCGAGGAGATGAACTCGGTGTACATCATATCCGCGCCGAACTCCTTGCACACCCACCTGAAGGACGGGTCGGTCACATCCTCCATCGGCGCAAGCAGCAGCGGCCGCTCCCCCAGGTCTATCTTCTCTCCGATTTTCACTCTTCCGGCATTTTGAACCCGCAAAGTTAATAAATTTACGTAAGGCGCCGGCATAACGCGGCAGATGCCTTCGGACTGACGTCAGAACCGTTGCAGGAAATCTGTCAGATTCTGTTCCCGTGTGAGATCCAGCTTCTTGCGGAGACGGTAGCGGGTCATCTCGACGCTGCGGAAAGTCAGGTTCAGCAATGGCGCAATCTCCTTTGACGACAGCCCCATCTTGAGGTAGGCGCACAGTTTCTTGTCGCTGACCGTAAGTTCCGGGAATGTTTTTCCGAGACGCGTCAGATATTCGTCATACACGATGTCGAAGTTCCGTTCAAACTTCTTCCAATCGTCGTCGTGGCGGATGTTGCTGTCTATACTGTCCCTCATCTCCCCGATGACTTCGATGATTTTCTCCGGTTTTTCTCCCGAATGGAGCATCTTCTCCGCTCTGTTCAGACTTTCTTGAATGTCAATGAGTCCCTCGTTCTTGCGTATGAGGTTCATCGTCGATGTCGCAAGGTCGTTGGCCTTGTTCCGCAGTTCGTTCTTCATCTGCTTCTCCTGCATCTCCTTCTCCTTTCGTCGCGATATTTCCGAAATCCTCGCTTCATATGCCTTGCGGGCGAGAACATACAGACAGAAAACGAATACTCCGAAGAGAACGACATATATGGCGAACGCCCATTTCGTCAGATACCAGGGATATTTTATGTAGAAATCGACGGCGGTTTCGCCGCTCTCTCCGGTGAGGATGTTGTACGCCATCACCCTGAACCTGTGGGCTCCGTAGGGGAGACGGGTATATTCTTTCGTGCAGGAGTTTCCGGAAAGTGACCAGTCGGAGTCATATCCCTCCATCATACAGCTGTAGGTGACTGCATCCTTCATCCTGTATTCAACCATTCTGTATGTGAACCGCAGTGTGTTTTCGTCCGGGGCGAGCACGAGCCTTTCCGGCGGGCGTGACGACAAATTTTCAAAGACCGTCTTTTCTTTGGAGCCGCTGACTGCTGTTATATTTCTGATTATCAATGGAGAACTCTCAGTCTTCCGGTTTTTGACCGCATCTGTGCTGATGATGGAGAACCCATCCTCCGTGTTCAGGAGAATCTTGCCGTCATCCATACAGAGCGTGCACTCGAATCCGAGCGGGCGTTTCTCCGCAAGGTATCTTATTGTCAGAGAGTCAATCGTGTATGCACCCGCGTCATTCCTGTAGCCAAGCGCCTGAATCTTTCCCGACGAATAGAAGTCATCCCCGCCTGTGGTCTTGTAGAGCCGCGTCGCGACGGGTGTGAAATTGAACCTGTGGTTCAGGCTGTCGACCGGAACCGCTTTCCCGAGCGAGCTGTCATATCGGTAGAATCCGCCTTCCGTCGAGAACAGGACTTTCCCGCAGGTGATGTTCGGGAAATTGTTGAACGATGTCGGGAAGCCGTCTCGTTCGCTGAAATACTCATTCGAAATGACTTCCGTGAAACTGCCGTTAAAAGTGAGTCTGAAAAGCCCTTTGACCCAGTGGGCAAGCCACATCCTGCCGTCTATGTCGAAGCAGAACGCCTTGCTCGCGTCATCCGCTCCGCTTATGAATCCGCTGAACGCCCACTTCCCGTCAGCATTCTTGCGCAGCGTGAAAAACTGCCCGTAGGTGCATCCTACAAGCAGACCGGGAACCCCGGGATTCTCAAGTTTCCAAGTTCCGTTGAGCGGGATGTGGCTTTCGCTTCCGTCCGGATACATTATGTCTATTCCCGCATCGTGGCAGCAGAAGAGACTTCCGTCCCTTACCGAAAGATCCCAGACCTGGCCGATTCTGCTGCCGCATCTGCGGTAGCCGCTGTCCGTCCGAAGAGGATAGTCCGTGACGAAAAGCCCTTGGTTGGTCCCGAGATAGAGACGGGACTTCCAGATGCAGGCGGCATATCCGGTTCCGTATATGTCGTTGTCTCCGAAAAGCTTGCGCTCCGGCGCCGAGAGGTCTATGTAGGAAATTCCATTGTCGAGCGTCGCCCAGATGTTGCCGCCGCCGTCGAAGCCGATGCCGAGAACGGTGTTGTTGCCGAGTCCGGAGCGGGAGTTGAGGTTGTACCATTCGCCGCTGCGGAGGTTGCAGATGAAAACTCCGTCGGTGACGGTGCCGAACGCAATGTTGTCCCCCTCGGCGGCGGCCGTGTATGCTATGCTTTCCTTCAAGCGGTCGGAAAACGGATATTTCTCCTCCGAAAGCCGTCCGTCCTCAAGAACGAACACCCCGTGCCGCCTCGTTACGAATCTGAGCCGTCCCGTTCCGTCGTCCCGTTTGAGTATGGAGCAGACCCTCCTGTCCTTCAGGTCTTCAGTCCCGGGCACCGTCTCGAACTTCCCGGAGTTCAGTCTCATACATCCGACACCCCCGGCAAAGACATAAAGCCTGTCGTCCACCACCTCCGAACACAGGACGGGCGCATCGAATCCGAATGTGCGGACTCCACGCTCCCAGAGAATATAGACGTGCCTGTCGTCCTGGAAGAACAGCTTCCCGTTCACCCTGCCGATGTTCCAAATCTCCGAGGTCGTGATCCCGAGGCTGTCGAGCAGGGAAGTGTAGACGATGCGGTCGCATCCTTCCCCTGCGGTGATTTTCCCGAGTTCGTTCGTGGATCCGGCATAGACCGCGTTTTCTTCAGGGTCAAACCAGAGCGAACGGACATTTGTCCTGTTGTGGTTGTGAATCAGCGTCCATTTCTCTGAATCGAAGATGAGTACGCCCTCATTGTTCGCAAAGAATGCTATCCGGTCTTCGTTGCAGGCGACTCCCCAGTTCTGGGTGGCGGCCCTGTAACTGTCTTTTTTGAAATGGCGCACCGACGGATTATAGGCAAAGGCCACCGCTCCGGCAAGCAATGCGGCGACCACGGCGGCTGTTCTGACGGTTCTGTTGTAGCTCATTTTAGCGTTCCTATGTTAAGGTTAGGTTGTTTTCTGAATTCAACACTTTGCTTTTCAGTTCATTGTTCTTCATATGTTGAGTTATTGAAAACGGCGTGTTGAGTTTTTGTGAGTGCAAAAATATTTTAAATAAGGGTATAAATCAATAATTTTGTCACCGAAATTTTGGATAGTAACACTAAACATATAATTAACTATGAAAATTGACGGTAAACTCGATTATCTCTCTCCTCAGATGTCGGTGATGTCGTTCAGCGCCGAGACGGGTTTCGCGGTCAGCGGTGAAAACCACTGGTTCCGCGACGAATCAAATTCAGCCAATATCGGCTGGGAATATTCCGCAGACGACGAAATCTGGAGTTAATCTTTAAGCGAAAGACGATTATGAAAGGAATTTTCAACTCGATGGCGGCTCTCGCTCTGCTCTCTGTCGCATTCACTGCGTGTCAGAAGGAGCATACGGACGCTCCCGCAGGGAAGTCAAGGCCGTTCTATGTGACAGTAAACAACCCGTTCGCCTCAGCTGTCCCGCAGTCAAAGGCGACATTCGAGGACGGGAAGGGAATGTGTTGGGAGGACACGGATTATTCAAGATTTCTGATGGTCGTGGGGACAGAAAAATCCAAAGGCTCCGTTTCTTCGGCCAAATCTATGACCGTGGATGCTGACGGAGTCGCGACCTTCGCATTTGACTCCGCTCCGGCGGAAGGCTCGACCGTCTCGTTCTTCTACGGGCCGGGGACAAATCTCGAATACACATTCAACTCTGCACAGACTCAGACGACACTCGGGAAACTCAATGCGGAGAATCTGTGTCTCAAAGCAGTGAATGTCAATGTGTCAGAGTCTTCCGCCGCTCCGCAGATGACACTCGTCGGCTCTCTCCGGCGCTTCCTCATCTATTCCTCGACCGGCAAGTACTCCTCCGAGAAAGTCGAGTCAATCAAGATGTCCTCATCCGACAATGTCGCCGGTCTCGTCGCCTACAACTATCTCGGAGGCTCCCGCGCCAATCCGGGTGCGGACTACGACACGGTGGCGGAAACAGAGACTTTGATATGGAGCCAGTCGACAGCCGTGACGGTGACTGTCACCGATGGAGACTCGATATTGGCGACAGACAGGGACGGGACATCCGGCAAAGGAATCTATATGTCTGTCCCGGCCGTGTCATTGAGCGGTTACAGATATATTATAACAACCGATGCGGCGGAGTATGTCCTGGATGCTGAGGACAGCAAGTCTTTTGAGAACGGGACGGTCGGCAATGTGTTCATAAATCTGGAAAACTCCTCCATAGTCCGGCAGGAGAAGGGGGAGACCGTTCAGGAGGTCAAGTATGTCGGCGGGCTTCCGGAACAATTCACGCTTGAAAGTGCTGGGAAGTCGGATCACGGCATAAGTTACTGGTATGCGACTGTTGACGGCGTCACCCGGGAGAACAGAATAGAGTCGGCTTATGACGGACGCATATTCTATTCCACCGACAACGTGAAGTTTGAATGCACTGACGGGAACGGGGCTGCCGTGACTTGGATAAGCTGCAAGTACAGGGAGAATGACACCTGGTGGGATGCCACTTATGAAGCCAATGACACCGGAGCCGAGCGTACGGCGGTCATAACCGCGACTTACAGCATCCCCGGCTATGTCGTCACCCCTGCGACCAAATCCGTGAAGGTGATACAGCCGGCGCAGTAGAGCGTCGCCTCGCCGGAATCAAAGCGTCTTACTTTTGTGCGTATGAAAATAATTGAAACACATAAATCAGAACGCTGAAACTATAATGAAAAAGTCTGTATTTGCATTCAGCATCATTCTGCTGATTTTCACCTGGGGGGGGCTTAATGACGCCTTGGCCCAGAACATTACGATAAGGGGCCGTGTCACCGATGCCACCACGAAACTGCCGATTGACTATGCGGCGGTCGTGGCGAAGGGGGCGAACCTCGCCGAGATGACGGACGCTGACGGAGCTTATGAAATCAGAGTGGCTCCGGGCGCGACGCTCGAATACTCCTGCCTCGGCTACATCTCCAAGACGGTCAAAGTCACCGAAAGCGGCGTGCAGAACATCGCTCTCGAAACTGACGCGATTTCGCTCGACGCAGTCGTGGCAATCGGCTACGGCACGACCAAGCGAAGCGATGTCACGGGAGCCGTGTCTTCCGTCACCGCTGACGAACTGAAGATCGCCCCTGTCGCGTCAATCGATCAGGCTATGCAGGGACGCGTCGCCGGAGTCACGGTGAACGCCCAGTCCGGTCAGCCGGGGCAGGCCGCGCAGGTTCGCATCAGGGGAATAGGCACGGTGAACAACTCCTCGCCTATATATGTGGTTGACGGGGTCATCACCGAGGACATATCCTTCCTCAACTCAGCCGATGTCGCGTCTATGGAAATCCTCAAGGACGCTTCCTCCGCCGCGATTTACGGTTCACGCGGAGCGAACGGAGTCATCATCATCACCACCAAGAGCGGAACGGAGGGCAAGGTCAAGGTCTCCTTCGACTGCTACGGCGGCGTTCAGAACATCTGGCGTACGCTCGACCTGATGAAGAGGGACGAATATGTCGAGACTATGGTGAAAATCGGCAATTCCGATGCGGAGCGCAAGGATCTCAAACGCGGATTTACGAACTGGCTGAGCACCTGGCGCCTCGGGCGCGACTACTACGCCACTCCGGAGACCTTCAGCTATGAGACGCAGGAAACCGACTGGCAGTCCGAGGTTCAGCATAAGAACGCCGCGATACAGAACTACCACATATCCGTTGACGGCGGAACGGACAAAATCAAATATTCCCTTTCCGCAGGCTATTTCGCGCAGGACGGAACCATAAAGGAATCGTTCTACAACCGTCTCACCCTCAGGACGAACGCATCCTACGAAATCACGAAGTGGCTCAAAATAGGCACGAACCTTTCCTACATCACCTCGAAATCCCGCTCCCTCGGCAACAACGCCCGGTACAACGGAGTGCTCTTCCAGGCAATATCAATGGCTCCGTGGGACCCGACCCACTATCCTGCCGGGACTCTCTCCAAGTCCGGAGAGGACATCAGCGGAAAAATCGCCGCCTCGACGAACTACACCAATGTCTATAACCCGTTCACCCAGCTTGAGACCTCGCATCCGAACAATTCAGACGAGAGGCTTCTCGCGAACGGCTACCTCGAAATCAAGCCTTGGGAGTGGCTTACCTTCAAGTCCGGAGTCAGTATGAACCGCTACAGCTGGCAGAACCGCAGCTACCGCGAGAAATACCATTTCTCCGACTATGACACCAACGCCAAGAACTCCGTCTCGGCAGGTCTCGGGCGCAGCACGGAGATGTTCTACGAGAACACGCTCACTTTCGCCAAGAAGTTCGGCGGCAGGCACGATGTCTCCGTGATGGTCGGCCAGACGACCGAGGAGTACAACTGCTACTCCCTTTCAGGCGGCGGCTCTACCCTGCTCGTGACCGATCCTAACCGCTGGTATGTCTCCAACACCACGGAGGACAAGGACGCCAGCGACGGCGTGGCGAGAACACGCAGGCTCTCGTTCCTCGGCCGATTCTTCTACGGCTACGACAACCGCTACCTGTTCACGGCGAACTTCCGTGCTGACGGGTCGTCCAAGTTCCCGAACAACACCTGGGGCTACTTCCCGTCTGTCGCTCTCGCGTGGAGGGTTTCTCAGGAGCACTTTATGGAGAATACGAAGGATGTTGTGGACAACCTCAAGCTGCGTCTGAGCTGGGGACAGATTGGAAACGACAAAATCGGTGACGGCGCGTTCACCCAGTCCATTATGCAGGGTCTGACCTTCGTCAGCTACCCCTTCGGCGACACCACCGGCGACTGGTCCGCGGCATATGTCCCGGGCGCGGCGGTCACAACCTACGTGAACACCGGCGGCAAGTGGGAATACACCGAGCAGATTAACCTCGGAGTAGATTTCGGCTTCTGGAACAGCAAGCTCTACGGAAACATCGACGCCTACGTCCGCAACACCTACGATATGCTCTTGAGCGTCAAGGCTCCGGCAACCGTCGGCAACCTCTATTCAAGCACGATGAACGTCGGCACCGTGAGCAACAAGGGGCTTGAGATTACCCTCGGCCACGCCAATGCCGTCGGAGATTTCCGCTACGACATCAACGGCAACCTCTCATTCGTCAAGAACCGCCTCACGCACCTCAACGGCGGCGAGAGAATCCAGGGCGATTTCACGATGTGCGACGAGGGACTTCCGCTCTTCTGCCTCTGGGGATGGGAATATGAAGGGATATATCAGTCCGACGAGGAGGTGAAGGCGCATCAGTTCGGGGCTTCCAACATCACCGAACACGCCGGAGACGCCCGCTACAAGGACCAGAACGGCGACGGGGTCATCGACACCAAGGATATGGTGAACATCGGGAATCCGTTCCCGTGGCTCTCCTACGGACTCAACCTCACTATGAACTGGAAGGGATTCGACTTCTCGATGTTCCTTCAGGGAGTCTATGGCAGCAAAATTTACAACGCCCTGCGCCGCCAGACCGAAGGCGACGGGCGGCAGGCGACGCTCAGCACCGCGATGCGCAATGTATGGACCCCGACATCGACCGACGGCATAATCCCGAATCCTTCCGGCTCTTCGAGGAACTATGAAGCGAACTCCCGTTTCGTCGAAGACGGCTCATATCTCCGTCTGAAGAACATCCAGCTCGGCTACACGATTCCGAACCGTCTCACGCAGAAGTTCCACGTGTCTTCCTGGCGTTTCTATGTCTCCGCGAACAACCTGCTGACTTTCACCAGGTACAGCGGCTACGACCCGGAGGTCAGCGGCGGGGTCGATTGGGGAAACTACCCGCAGTCGCGCACGATACTTTTCGGAACATCACTCAACTTCTAAATAGTCGGAGATATGAAATTCAGATATATGATATATGTATTGTCTTCCGCCCTCTGCCTGACTTCCTGCAACAAATGGCTTCAGGAGGAGCAGCCGAACGAATCGAGACTCAGCGACTTCTTCATCACCAGGAGCGCGGCGGAGCAGGCCGTGAACGGGTGCTATGTCCCGATGACCTGGAACCTCGGCGGAACCTACTGCAACGAATGGCTCATCGGGGACATCGCCTCCGACGACGCGATAAAGGGCGGCGAGTATCTGAAGGATATGCCGGATGCGTTCGACATCTGCAAGTTCCAGGTCGTTCCGAGCAACGGTCTCCTTGAGAATTTCTACAATGCGCAGTTCATCGGCGTCGCCCGCTGCAATCAGGCCATCGCCTCAATCCGGGAGATGGATCTTCCCGGGGATATGACCGAGGCTGACCGCAGCCGCTTCATCGCCGAGGCGCAGTTTATGAGGGCGTTCTACTATTTCCGTCTCGTGCGTCTTTTCGGAGGCGTTCCATACACGACGGAGCCGATTTTAGACTCCCGTGACTGGAAGAAGCAGCGTGAAAGCGCGGACAAGATCTATGGACTCATAATCTCTGACCTTGAGGCGGCCGAACCAGTGCTTCCTCTGCGCGACGGCTATGCCGCTTCCGAACTCGGACGCGCCACGAAAGGCGCCGCAGACGCCCTTCTGATGAAGGTGAACCTCTACAGGAAGAACTATGGCGAAGTCCTCAAATGGGGCAAGTCAATAATAGGATCCGGGAAATATGAACTCGCACCGGACTATTTCTCCCAGTTCCTGCCGGAGAATGAATGGAACATCGAGTCAGTCTTTGAGATAAACTATGTCGAGGATATGTACTCGGACTACGGCGGCTTCGGATTCACCCGGGGAACGTTCACCACTGTGATGATGCGTCCGCGCTCGGCGAAGGTCGGGGGCGTGTCCGGATGGGGATATGACCGTCCGACCTGGGACCTGTACGCCGAATATGAGGCCGGAGACCCGCGCCGCGACTGGACGATTCTTGAGCAGCTCCCCTCAGAGGTCGAGAACGAGACCGCCGAGGCCCAGTATGCCAATTACTTCTACAACAGGAAGTACCAGCAGGAGCAGTACCCGGCGTCCGCCGAGGCTGCGGCAAAGGGGCTGCGCTATGATTTCCCGGAACTCGGGCATCCGTCCCGCGCCGGGCTGAACTGGAAGGAGATACGCTATGCCGACGTGCTTCTGATGTATGCCGAGGCGGCGATCGAGAGCGGGACCGAGCTTGACATCGCGAAGAAATACATCAATGACATCCGCCGCCGCGCCAGCTCTTCGCTTTCTGAGGTCGAGGCGACTCGCGAGACTCTGCGACACGAGCGCCGCGTGGAGCTTGCGATGGAGGGGCACCGCTGGTTCGACCTCTGCCGCTGGGGCGTCGCCAAGGAGACGATGAACGCCTACAGGGAGAAGTTCCGGATTGCCAACTGGAATGCTCTCAAGGCCGAATACCCGTTCATCAGCGGCATCGACGCAGGCAAGTTCGAACTGCTTGACGGCGACGATATGAACGAGTTCAAGGACTGCCACTATCTGATGCCGATCCCGCAGGAGGAAGTCCGCCTCGCCGGCCTTACGCAGAACGAAGGATATAACTAATCCCGCAATTCTGCTCGGATGAACTTTTGGGCGGATAAATGGAATCCTGAAAAACAATAGAGAATAATTATAAACCACTTTAGAACACTGCTTTATGAAAAAGATTGCAACAATGCTGCTCAGCGCGGCGACAATTCTTTCCCTCGCCTCCTGCGAGAAAAACAAGAATAACGGAGATGCTTTCGACTGCATCGTCAAGACTTCCGAGCTTACTGAAACTTCGGTCAAGGTCAGCGTCAGTGTGAATGACGCGGCTGCGGAGTACAGCCTCTGGGTCGTTGAGGAGTCAGCCTACAAAGAGACCGTTCCCGAGACCGCGAAGAAGCTCAAGGGCAACACCGCCGAGACTTTCGACGGACTCACCGCCGACACCGAGTATTATGCCGTCGTTTATGAGTCCTCACTCGGATTCACGAAGAAGAGCTTCGTGACCTCAAAGCCGAGCAAGGAGTACGAGTGCCTTAAAGGCTCTGACTACATCATTCTTGCTATGGACGAGACCACCCGCAAGAAGATAGAGGATAAGACCAAGTACTATATGCCGAACGACGGAGACTATACAAAGGGAACCGGAACAATTTTCTTTGATATGTGGGGTGATGCTGGTGCCGCTAATACGGAGTGGGGAACGGCTTCCGGTCCCAACTACTTCGGTGTTGTTGACGGATGGTACTGCATTTCCAAGACCGCTCTTGCCGGAATGGGCTGGTTCGGCTATTGCTTCCGTCTCGATGACGGCAAGACTGCGGAGGAAAAGGCTGAGGCAATCAAGCGTCGTGAGATTCTCAAAGGAATCACCAATGACTACATTCTCCACATTGCGATGAAGGCAAATGCCGCCGGTGAGTACAGCCTTGGCGTTCTTGGCGGAAATTCCGTTGTAATCGGTGATGAAACTACCGCTTACGGCTTCAAGAGAGACGGCGAATGGTATGGAATAGAGATTCCTATGACCGAGTTTATGGCCGGGGAGAAATATGGAAAGGGGGAAATCGGCAACATTCTGTACTTCACTCAGGGACCCGACAGTGGCGCTGCCACTCTCGACCTTGACGCCGTTTTCTGGTACAAGAAATAATCATCCCGACATCATCTCGAACGACTTAACACTGTCATCTCGAACGAAGTGAGAAATCTTTACAGTATGAACAGAATAATCATTCTGCTGCTCTCCCTGATCACTGCCGCGCCCGCTCTCGCCTCCTGCCAGAGTGAGCCTGCAATGGCGCACGAGGAGGACTTCAATGTCTTCCGCGTCAGGACAAAGCAGGCGCGCAGTGCCAAGAGGGGAATCTGCGGCAACCTTCAGATGGCGTCCGACGCGCAGCTTCTCGGCACGGGAGTCAGCTGGGACTACAACTGGTCCCACAACTATCCGGAGAACGCCTCCGACATCTACGGCGCGGGTATGGCGTTCTACCCTATGGTCTGGAATGCCGGCGTGAACAAGGACAACATCAGACGACTCAAGGAAGACTGGCCTTCGACAGGGTACATCCTCGGCTACAACGAGCCGAACCTCACCGATCAGGCGAATATGATTCCGTCCGTCGCCGCCAAGACCTGGCCGGATCTGAGGGCGTTCTCACGCGAGGTCGGGATGAAGCTGGTCTCCCCGGCGCTGAACTACGGCACGCTCTCCGGCTACCACGACCCGGAGGTCTGGCTTGACGAGTTCATCGCCTGCGACGGAATCGGGAACGACGCCTTCGACGCGATCGCGCTCCACTGCTATATGCCGAACGTAAGCGGAATGCGCGCGATGATACGCAAGTTCGACAAGTACGGCAAGCCCGTCTTTATGACCGAGTTCTGCCACGCGAACGGCAGCATCACCAACAACGTCACCGATCAGATTTCGTTTATGTCCGACGTTCTCAATATGCTTGAGACAGACAGCAACATCGCGGGATATTCCTGGTTTATGCATCGCGCCGTAGGGAGCTGGGGGGCCATTTCCCTGCTGAACAGCAACGCTTCCGACCCGGAGCTGACGGATTTGGGACGGCTCTATGTGAACTTCTCCTCTTTCGACAAGGACTGCTGGTACGGCAGACACGAGGTCATCCCGGCCGAGCACTATGTCGCCCACAATATGAGCGGCGAGCAGACCGGGTGGAAGGATGTGTTCAAAGTGCGTCCGTGCACCGATTCCGCTGGGGAGCTGATGATTCTCTGCTATCAGCAGGATGCTTGGGTCGAGTATCAGGTTGAGGTCGAGAAGACCGGAACCTATTCTCTCGGGGCACGTTACATTTCTGAACTTCTCGGCGGCGTGATGGCCGTTTCGGTCGACGGCGGCAAGGAGAAGTTCGTCGATTTCGAGAAGACCTCCGAATGGAAGTGCAAATGGATAGAGGGGCTTCATTTGGAGAAGGGGAAGCACACGATCAGACTCAAGCACAAGGACGGTCGCGTCGATTTCAACTGGTTCTACCTCGACTGACGGATTTGCAAGAATCCGCGTTATTCGCTGACTTGCTCCCGCCATAAGGTCAGAAAAATATCTTTGTAGTCCTTGCGCCGTGCATCTCTATGTGCGGCGCATCGGCGTATAATCACCCGGGCTCGCTTGAGAAGCGGTTTCCGGCTCTGGACGCGGCTTTAGAGGAGTCCGTCCGTGGCATAGGCGCTCCTTCAGCGTCTGACATTCGGAGAAAATTTGGGGATTCCGCAGAGATTCCGAGGAAAAAATTTGGGGATTCCGCAGAAAATCCCGGAAATAAATTTGGGGATTCCGCAGAGATTCGCCGAAATAAATTTGGGGATTCCGACAATGATGGCTAATTTTGCCGCGACAAAAGGGTGTATGATATGGAAAAGACTCGTGTTTTCAAGCGCAAGATATATGACAGGATGCTGCAATGGAAACGGACTCGTAACGGGGAGACGGCTCTTCTCATCAAGGGCGCGAGGCGTGTGGGGAAATCCACCGTCGCGGAGGACTTTGCGCGGAGGGAGTACCGGAGCTATGTCCTGATAGACTTCGCTGACGCTCCGGCGGCGGTGTGGGAGGCTGTGGACAACATATCCGACAGGAACGGTTTCTTTATGCAGCTTCAGTTCATCTACGGAGTCAAGCTGTATGAACGGGAGTCCGTCATCATTTTCGATGAGGTTCAGAAATGCCCGAAGGCGCGGGAGGCGGTCAAATATCTCGTGAAGGATCATAGATATGACTATATAGAGACGGGCTCGCTGTTGTCAATCAGAAAGAACACCACGGGCATAGTCATCCCCAGCGAGGAGACGCGGATTACGATGTATCCTATGGATTACGAAGAGTTCCGCTGGGCGCTGGGTGATGACGTCACGGTCTCATTGCTGCGCGAGGCCTATGCGAACAGGCGGCCGTTCGGCGATGCCGTCGTCAGAAAGCTGCTCCGGGATTTCCGCCTGTATATGCTTGTCGGCGGTATGCCTCAGGCCGTTAACGCATATCTCGACTCCAACAATCTGTCTGATGTTGACCAGAAGAAGAGGGAGATCATAGAGCTGTATATCGATGATTTCCTTAAAATAGACCCGTCCGGCAACATATCCAAACTCTTCAGCGCGATTCCGGCGCAGTTGAGCAGAAACGCTTCAAGGTATCTGCGGACGAGCGTCATCGGAAGAGGGGACACCAGGGACGGCGTCTCGGAACTCCTCCGGGATCTGGAAGACAGTCTTGCGGTGAATTTTGCCCATCACGCCGACAATCCGAGCGTCGGGCTGCCATCCCACACGGACTATGGAAGGTACAAGATGTTCATCGGCGACACCGGGCTGTTCGTCACCCTCGCTTTCTGGGACAAGGAGGTGACGGATAACGTCATATATCAGAAGCTTCTGACAGACAAGCTCTCCGCCGACCTCGGGTATGTCTATGAGAATGTGGTCGCGCAGATGCTTGTCGCCTCAGGCAACAAATTGTTCTATCACGTCTGGAAATCGGAGACCTCGAACCATAATTACGAGGTGGACTTTCTGCTGTCGAGGGGTGCGAAGCTCCGGCCAGTGGAGGTCAAGTCTTCCGGCTACAGAAGCCACAGGTCGCTTGATGAATTCTGCCGGAAATATTCCTCTTTCATCGATGAAAGATATCTGATATACACCAAAGATCTGAGGCGTGACGAACAGACCGTCCTTCTGCCGGTGATGCTGACGATGTTCCTGTAGAGGATTCGGATTCTCTTCCCCGTTTTGGATTCAGTATGCCTGTTTTGCACGAATTTTGCGCATCGGGCGGGTTCTGTTTGAACAATCGTAGGGATATGTCCGGAACTGGTGAGGACAGATTCTCAAGAACATTTTGAATTATGGCAAAGATTTCGACAGTCGGGGTGCTCACCTCCGGCGGTGACGCTCCCGGAATGAATGCGGCGGTCCGGGCCGTGACAAGGGCTTCCATCTACAACGGATGGAGGGTTATGGGAATATACAGGGGCTATGAGGGCCTCATCAACAACGAGATCTCCGAGTTCACCTCGCAGTCCGTCAGCAACACCATACAGCGGGGAGGCACGATTCTCAAGACCGCCCGCTCCGAGGCGTTTATGACCCCGGAGGGCAGGAAAATCGCTTATGACAATATGGTGGCGGCCGGCATCGACGCCCTCATAATAATAGGAGGAAACGGTTCGCTCGCCGGAGCGCAGGTCTTCGCCAAGGAGTTTGACGTCCCTTGCATCGGGCTTCCCGGCACGATCGACAACGACCTCTACGGGACCGACTACACCATAGGCTACGACACCGCGCTCAACACCATCGTCGAGTGCGTCGACAAGATCCGCGACACGGCGACCTCGCACGACCGGATCTTCTTCATCGAGGTGATGGGGCGCGACGCCGGTTTCCTCGCGCAGAACAGCGCAATCGCCTCCGGGGCCGAGGCCGCCATCATACCGGAGGACAAGACCGACGTGGATCAGCTGGAGCAGTTCATCAGCAGGGGGTTCCGCAAGAGCAAGAACAGCTCCATCGTCATCGTCTCCGAGAGCAAGAAGGACGGAGGCGCGATACACTACGCCGAGCGCATAAGGACTGAGTATCCGCAGTATGACGTGCGCGTGACCATTCTCGGACATCTCCAGAGGGGAGGCACGCCGAGCGCCTTCGACCGCATACTCGCGAGCCGTCTCGGAGTGGCCGCCATCGACGCGCTGAACGACGGGCAGCGCAACGTGATGGTCGGAATCTCCAACGACAAGATTGTCTACGTGCCTTTCAACAAGGCCATCAAGATTGACAAGCCGATTGACCGCGAACTGATCAACGTCCTGCACGTGCTGTCAATCTGACCGGCGGCGCGGAGGCAGGCTGTCTTAAAAGAAGCAGTACATTGAGAAGCTGTTTCGGGAGGCATCCCGGAACAGCTTTCAGTGTCCCCTCAGGACTGTCATATCCTTTATAAAGATACGACGCCGGAGCTGGCCGGTCGTATATTCCTTGTTTTGTCGGACGACATCCGCGTCGCAGTCCGGCATCTCCTTGATCGTGAGCCGGGTCTCCTTCTCGACCGGCATATACAGCACCCAGGGGACGGGGACGTCGTGCCAGAGCCCGTCACCTCCGAAGACCTCGACATAGTCCGTCCGGTCAAGCCCCAGAAACCCTTTCGCGGTTATCCGGACGGGTTTCTCCCCGTCCTTCCCTTCGCCGAGCGGCTTCGCCTTCATTATGTTTTCAGTGACGGACTCGCTGTGGATGAAGTCCTTGCCTCCCCGGGCGTTCGCGATCGACTCCCACTCCCAGTCAGATGAACTGCGTACGAGGTCCTCCCCGTAAATCTCCTTGCGCGTGCGGATCTGCTGGTAGAGAGGGATGGCGAGCAGCGGGGCGAACGCGAAATAGATCTCGCGGAAATACTCGCAGTTCGCCGCGATGAAGCCGCGTTTCACCTCGTCGAAGCGGTAGCCCCTGAACCGTTCCGGGTCGGTGTCGAGATTGAAACTCTGGAGATGATCCGGATAGACGACGTTGAGCATTTTCGACTTCACGATGCTGAAATCGTCCCCGTAGCCTTCCGTGCGGTCGTTCATCAGTTTTATGATCTCGTTCTGGGCGAGCGGGGTGAACAGCAGGCGGAACTCCACCTCGTCGTTCCTGTCCTTCGTGTTGAACAGCACCTCGAACTCCTTGTTGATCATCATCGTGTAGTTGCTGTCGTCCTCCAGATTCCGGGAGAACTTCTCCAGCTTCCTGCGCAGCCGCCTTTTCCTCAGCCCGTTGAACGCCGAACCGTCGGAAAGCCCTTCCGGCCTGCGGGAGAACTTCAGGTTCGGGGCGGCTTCGTTGGCGTACATCAGGAACGTGCGGTTGCGGTATTCCGGGAAAGGCTTGGTCACGGTCGCCGTGAGCACTTCCGTCTCCAACACCGTGTGCGTCTCTCCGTCGGAGTCGGTTTCGGTCTCGGTCCAGGAGATGGTCTTGTGGCCGACATATTCCTTGACCCCCATCGTGAATTTCTTCACCGTCGCGATCACGAACGGGTTGCCCTTGATCTCGCCGCTGTGGGCGAAGAGCACGGACGAGTCTTCGTCGTGCAGGAATCCGTCGTAGCCGAAGTCGTTTTCAAGCTCCGTCAGCCGCGCCTCGTTGAAATAGGGGTCGAAACGGATGTTCGGGACAGTCTTCTCGATGAGCTTCGCCGGTATGTCCCAGCTGAACAGGCTGTTGAGCGGGGCCATCTGCCTGCACGCCTCCTCCTTCGAGGTTCTGGCCGTCTCCTCCAGCTCCGCGATTTCGGCCCTCATCGCCTTCAGCCTCTTTCTGGCTCGGACGATCGAGAAGACGGCCAGAGCCGCGCCCAGAACCGCGACGATGATGAAAACCGCCCAGATGAACGCCTCATCGAATGGGTAAAAGCACCGCGCCGCCAGGTAGCGGAACTCCGGGCAATGCCTGCATACGAACCCTTTCGCCAGCGGAGCCGCCGTCAGGGCGGCTCCGAGCACGATGGCGGAGACCATAAGAACCTTCGTCAGGACGATGTCGCCGCGCCTCTTCCCAATCTTCTGCTCCGAGACGTCGATTTTCCGGCACAGGGCGCGGTTCGCCTCCGCGTCGACACCCGAAAGCCTTTCCATTTCCGAAAAGGCCTCCTCGGCGTTTCTCCTGAAAGCGTCCCTGAACTCGCTTCTGTACTGCTCCAGCGGCTCGTGAATGTCAGCCATAGACTGTTTTTCTCAAGTATTCGTGTCTCTACTGAAAGAACACCTGTCTCGCCTTCTCCTTCGTCTCCGCCGACGCCGTGAACGGGATGCGGGTCGTATATCCCTCCTTCGCCGCTACGATCATCTTGGTCGGCCAGTCGAAGATGTCCCTGTTCCACTGGAATACGGTGTCGTTGTAGAGCGACCTCGCGGCGGTGATCTCCTTCTGGAGGTAGGAGTTCTGCTGCATCGCGTCGGCTATGGCGGCGTGCGCCTTGAGCTCCGGATATGCCTCCACCTGCGGGAACAGGCGAGCGTACGCCCTGTCGATGTCCTGCGCGACGGCGTTCCTGTCCGCGTCCGGATTGATGCCCCCGCGATAGGCGGCGATCGTCTTCATCACGTCCCTGTCGAGGTCTACGGCCTTTTCAAGCAGCGGCGCGACGTTCTGGAGAATCTGCACCCTCTGTTCGAGGTAGTTGTCGATCGTGGACGCGTCGGCCTGGACTTTCTGCTGGAGCTGCTGGAGATAGTTCTTCGCCTTGATCTTCATAAAAAGGAATATGACTCCCGGGAATATTCCGCAGATCCAGAGGAATATTTCGAAAATCACCGAACCCGCCCCGGTCTTCACCGGAATCTGTTTTTCGATGACATTGATGTCGCGTCCATTTTCGTTCACGACCGGATTCATTTCGTCAAGTTCATTCGCCATTGTATTGTAATTTAATGATTTGTCTTTGGGGTTTCATCGATTCCCCCTTTCATATCCCCGTCGGGGACGGTTCAACCCGCTAATATAGCGAATAAAATTGAAAAATATGGAGAATATGGAGAATATGAGTGAAACCGGTCTTGAACTCCGCCACGGACTCTCCGGAAATATTTTATTTTGCCGGGAAATAAAAATTTACTACCTTTGCAGCCCCTATGTGGTATAGGGACGCAACTAAAGTATTAAGTATTAACCATTAACAATCAAGATGGACACACAGAGTTACAAAACTGTATCGCTGAAAGCTGGCGATATCAAGAAAGAGTGGTTCGTGATTGACGCCACCGACTTGGTGCTCGGCCGTCTTGCTTCAAGAGTCGCTCTTGTTCTTCGCGGCAAGAACAAGCCGTCATTCACGCCGAACCTTGACTGCGGAGACAATGTCATCATCGTCAACGCGGACAAGATCAGGCTCACGGGCAAGAAGCTGACTGACAGAGTGTATGTGCGCTACACCGGGAAACCGGGCGGACAGCGCTTCAGCACGCCGAAGGAGATTCTCACGAAGAGGCCTACCGAACTCGTAAGGATGGCCGTGAAGGGAATGCTCCCGAAGAACCGTCTCGGAAGCAAGATCATCAACAACCTGTATCTTTATGCAGGCCCTGAGCATCCGCATCAGGCACAGAACCCGAAAGAGATTAAGTTAAACGAAATTTAAGCAGAGTCAATGAAAGTAGTAAACGCCCTTGGAAGACGTAAATCAGCAGTTGCTCGCGTTTATGTTTCGGCAGGAAAAGGCAATGTGACAATCAACGGCCGCGAACTCAACGATTATTTCTGCGAGGATTCGCTCCGCTACATCGTCAACCAGCCTTTCGCCGTCACCGGCACCGAAGGTCAGTTCGACGTCAAGATCAACCTTGACGGCGGCGGAATCAAAGGTCAGGCTGAGGCCGCACGTCTCGGAATCGCCCGCGCACTTTGCGAGGTCGACAAAGAGGCATACCGTGCGACGCTCAAGGCGGCAGGTTTCCTTACGCGTGACGCCCGTGAGGTGGAGCGCAAGAAGCCAGGCCAGCCCGGTGCACGTAAACGCTTCCAGTTCAGCAAACGTTAATCCTTACGTTCTGATTTACAGCAAAGCACAGTCCGGTTACAAATCGCGGGACTCCGATGCGGGATGTGAATCCCGGCGGGCTGCCCGGCAGATTGCCTGACTGCGGAAATCCGGGAGACCGGCAAGGCCGCTGCTCTCCGGATGATGAAAAGAGACTCCTCCGGCAAGGCAAGCCGAGGGGAAAAGTAAAAACAAACAAACAATTTAAGACAATGCCAAGATCAAATTTCCAGGAATTGCTTGATGCTGGTGTCCACTTCGGCCACCAGGCGAGGAAGTGGAATCCTAAGATGGCCCCTTACATTTTCGACCAGAAGAACGGAATCCACATCATCGACCTGCATAAAAGTATAGTAAAGATTGACGAGGCTGCGGACGTTCTCAAACAGCTTGCGCGCTCCGGCCGCAAGGTGCTCTTCGTGGCAACGAAGAAGCAGGCGAAGGACATCGTCGCCGAAAAGGCCGCTTCAGTCAATATGCCTTACGTGACGGAACGCTGGGCGGGCGGTATGCTCACCAACTTCCCGACCATCCGCAAGGCGGTCAAGAAAATGAACACCATCGACAAGATGATTGAAGATGGCACGTTCGACACGCTTGCGAAGCGCGAGCGTCTTCAGGTTACGCGCCAGAGGGCGAAACTTGAGAAGAACCTCGGTTCAATCAAGGATCTCAACCGCCTTCCTTCAGCGCTTCTCGTAGTTGACATCCAGAAGGAGATGAACGCCGTAAAGGAGGCCAATCGTCTGAACATCCCGGTAATCGCTATGGTTGATACTTGTTGCGACCCTACTCCGATTGATTACGTGATACCGGCTAACGACGACGCTGCCAAGTCCATCGCCTACATAATGGACGTTCTCTGCAAGGCTATCGCCGAGGGACTGGACGAGAGGAAGCTTGAGAAGGAGAAGGAGACTCCGGAAGTCGCTGACGACAAGCAGGTTTCCGGCAAGAAGCTCCGCTCACGCAAGGGCGCGAAGGCCGAGGACGACGCCGAGGAGGCCGCTCCGGCGGAGACTCCTGCGGAGGAGGCCGCTCCGGTAGCCGAGCCTGCTGCTGAAGCTCCGGCAGAGGCTGCGGAGGCTCCGAAAGAGGCTGACGCAGAATAACCAACCTTTAAAATTCAAGACAATGGATATCAAAGCAGCTGACGTAATGAAATTGCGTCAAATGACCGGCGCCGGAATGATGGACTGCAAGAAGGCTCTCATCGAGGCGGAAGGCGACTACGACCGCGCACAGGAAATCATCCGTGAGAAAGGCAAGCTCGTTGCGGCGAAGCGTGCGGATAGGGAGACCACCGAAGGCGCTGTGCTCGCCCGCATCGCAGGCGACAAGGCCATACTCGTGTGCCTCGGATGCGAGACTGACTTCGTTTCAAAGAACGCGGAGTTCCAGGCGCTCGCGAACGCCATCGCTGACGCGGCGATCAAGGCTTTCCCGGCTGACGCGGAGGCTCTCAAGTCTGTCGTGCTCGCCGACGGAAGGACTGTCGAGGCGGCTGTAACCGAGCAGACCGGCAAGACCGGGGAGAAGCACGTCGTGGCTTACTACGCGACCGTATGCGCTCCGTTCTCTGCGGCATACGTCCACCACAACGGCAAGGTGGCTTCAGTCGTGGGCTTCAACAAGGAGGTCGACGCCGAGATCGCCAGGGGAATCGCCATCCAGGTGGCCACTATGAACCCGGTTTCAGTTTCCGAGAAGGACTGCCCGGCAGAGGTTGTCGCGAAGGAAGTCGCTCTCTACAAGGAGCAGATGAAGGACGACCCGAAGATGGCCGGCAAGCCGGAGGCTATGCTTGAGCAGATCGCGAAGGGCAAGCTCGGCAAGTTCTTCAAGGAGAACACTCTTCTTGAGCAGGCCTACCAGATGGGCGACGGCAAGGAGGCCGTGAAGGACGTCCTCGCCAAGACCGACAAGGAGGCGCAGGTGCTCGCGTTCAAGCGTTTCTCACTCAGCGACTAAGTGATCCTTAAAAAATAAGTCTGGTACTCTTTGTTTGTCTTTTGGGGCCATACAAATCTTCACCGACTTGTTTCTTGACGCTTACTAATTGACAGAGATATGTTTCAGCAGGTTCTGAAGTTTCAGCTTCGGAACCTGTTTTTTTTGTCGAAACATATTCATAACTTTGAAAGATTTTTGAAGTTTGTTGTATCAGGTTTCGCGTCTGCGGAACTCAAATTGTTGATTCTATGGATCTTTGGCTCATCTGGATGCTTGCGGCGCTGCTGCTCTTCCTCGTTGAAATCTTCACTCCGGGCTTTGCGGCCGCCTGCCTTTCGATAGGCTGCCTTTTAAGCTGCGTGCTGGCGGCGATTGCCCCGGACACGCTCAACTGGCAGATCGGGCTTTTCGCCGTCGGTTCGCTGCTTTCGTTCGTGTTCGTCCGTCCGTTCGCCCTGAAGGTGCTTTCGCGCCGGGCGGAGCGCAAGGGGGGCTACAAATCCAATATGGAGAGCCTCATAGGGCGCGAGGCCACTGTCATAGAGACGATTCCGGCGGAGGACGCCGGCCGCGTCAAGATTGACGGGGACGAATGGCAGGCCGTGCTGGCGAGGGAGGACGACAACGAGCCGAGACAGGACGTGCCGGTCGGGGCGAAGGTCATCATCGTCTCCTACGACAGCATAATCCTGACAGTCAGGACGAAGAAGACCGCCGCTGCGAAATAGCAGGAGACATAGCGGCGGACGGCCGTCCGCCGGAATGCGGCATATTCCCGTAATCATACAGTCGTCATCAATTTAATCCCAATCAATATGTTGTCAGCCGGAACCATCGTTCTCATCGTAATCGCGGCGATTGTCGTGATCTACATCCTCCGGGGAATCAAGATCATCCCCCAGTCAGAAACCCGCGTCGTCGAGAGGCTCGGAAAGTTCGACCGCGTGCTCGCGCCGGGAATACAGATCATATGGCCTATCATCGACAAGGCCAAGGTGGTGACTTCCCGCAAGATAGCGTCATCGGCCTTCGGAGGCGAACCAATAGTCAAGATGACCAGCTCGTCGGTGATCGACCTCCGCGAACAGGTCTATGACTTCCCGAAGCAGACCGTGATCACCAAGGACAATGTCAGCACGCAGATCAACGCGCTGCTCTATTTCCAGATCGTGGACCCGAAGAAGTCGGTCTATGAAATCGACAATCTCCCGAACGCGATCGAGAAGCTCACGCAGACGACCCTGCGAAACGTCATCGGCGAACTTGAGCTGGACGAGACCCTCACCTCCCGCGACACCATCAACTCGAAGCTCCGCGCCGTGCTCGACGACGCGACGAACAAATGGGGCGTGAAGGTGAACCGTGTCGAGCTCCAGGACATCACCCCGCCGGACAGCGTGCGCGAGTCTATGGAGATGCAGATGCAGGCCGAGCGTATGAGACGCGCCGAGATTCTCCGCGCCGAGGGAGAGAAGAAGTCCGCGATCCTCAAGTCCGAGGGCGACAAGGCTTCCGAAATCAACAACGCCGAGGCCGAGAAGACCGCGCAGATTCTCCGCGCCGAGGGCGAGGCGCAGGCCAAGGTGCTTCAGGCCAAGGCGGAGGCGGACGCGATAAGGCTCGTCGCCGAGGCGGTTGCTTCAGCAAAGACCGACCCTGCGGCCTATATGCTGGCGGTCAAGTACATCGACACGCTCAAGGAGATGGTCAGCGGCAAGGACAACAAGACTGTCTACCTGCCTTACGAGGCTTCGAATCTGCTCTCCTCCCTTGGCGGAATAAAGGACATCTTCAACAAGTGAAAAGGCTGCTTTTTTCCGTAGCCGCAGTCTGCTGCATCGCGTTCTCCCTCTGCGGTCGGGATCTTCCGAAACTTCCGGATGACGCGAACATATCCAGGGGCGTGTTCCCGAACGGTATCAGCTGGTTCGTCGCCGCCAATCCTGCGGAGAAGGGTTACGCCGACTTCTCTCTGATTTACAGGCATTCCGCCGACGCCGGAGACTATGTTGGGGTGTCACGCGGAATCCTGTCCTCGCAGGGGCGCATCCAGGGTCGCAACCTACAGAAGTTTATGTCGTCCAACGCGGTCGCCCCGTCGGTGGACGGCTATGTGCGCTGTACGGACGACGCCGTCGTGTTCCGTTTCGAGAATGTGATGCTCCCGCGTGCGGAGAGCCTTCAGGACTCGCTGCTGCTCGCGGTGTTCGGGATAGCGGACGAGCTGGCTTCCCGGTCGGTGACGACGAGGGACAGCCTGCATTTCCCGCTTGAGAATATGGCGGTCGTCGTGGCCGGCGACGTCAATCCGGCGGAGGTCGCGGCGAAGATGCGGACCTTCTCGCTGATGATTCCCAAGACCAGCGTCAGAAGATTTCCGGATGAGACTCGCGGCGGAAGCCTTTCTGATGGGACTCGCGGCGGCGGGGGCCTTTCCGACAAGGTGCGCGGCGGGGCGGACCCCGCCGGCGGGCCGGGGGCCGCGCCGAAAGGCCGTCCGGGGAGAAATCCGGTGAAAGTCAGCGCGGATACGCTCGGCGAACTGCTCCGGATAAGCGCGCTGGCGGTATTCCCGAGGATGCCGCGTGAGAGAATGGCGACCACGCAGTTCGCCGTGATGGACAAGATGACCGAGACTTTCTCCTCCATCGCGGAGAGGCGGCTCGCCGACGCGCTGTGCGAGGCCGGAATCCCGTTCGCGGACTTGGACGCAGTCCATATCTCCGGCGCGGGGAACTCGGGGGAGGAGTCCGTGGAAATCAGTTTTCGCACGCTCGCGGAGTATTCCGACGCCGCCCTCAGATGCTTCGGAGCCACCCTCGGCTCCCTGAATGCCGGGGGGATATACGACTCCGACATCATCCTCTCCAACAGGGACTACGAGGAGAAATGCCGGGAATACGCGTCCGCGACCGTCTCCAACGCCGAATACGTGAAAATCTGCGAGAACTCCTTCCTCTACGGAGCGCCGCTCGGCTCGGGCAGGCAGCTCTGCGCCTTCTGCCAGTCCAAGGCTCTGCCGGACACCTTGCAGCTCAGGCTTATGCGCGGTTTCGCGGACGCGCTGCTCAAGTCGCCCGAGGACAGCTCCGCGTTCCTCGACGGATGGAAGGAAGGGCTGACGGAGAAGGATCATACGATAGCGTTCGCGGACACCCTGCTGCTTCCGGACAGGACGGAGAAGAAGGCGAAGATGAAACCGGTGAAGTCTGAGCCAGTGTCGGGCGGGGAGGTCTGGACCTGGCAGAACGGCCTGAAAGTCTATTTCAAGAGGGTCGAGGGGGCGAAGAGCCTGCAATGGGCTATGGCCGTGAACCGGGGATATTCCTTCGCGGAGAATCTCGTGCCGGGCGAGGCCGCGTTTATGAACGACATTCTCGGGCTGTGCTCTGTCTCCGGAATAGGCAACGGGACTCTCCGGGACATCCTGACCGCCAAGGGGGTGACTGCCTCATCCGACGTCTCGCTTTACTCCACGGTCATCTCGGGAAGCGCGGCTCCGGGCGGTCTTGACCTGCTTCTCAAGGCGCTCACTGGGATGTTCCGGGAGCGGAAGCTCGACCCGGACGCGGTCGAGGCCTACCTTTCCGGGATTCCCGTCAGAAAAGCCGCCGAAGCCGGGGGGCGCGGGGCGCGGCTCGCCGCCATAGACAGCCTGATATGCGCCCGGTATCCGTATTCGGACATCCGGATGTACGAGAACTTCACCGACTCGACCGTCCAGAAGGCGGAGGCTCTCTTCGACAGGATTTTCAGTGACATCGGGGACGGGTTCCTCGTCTTCTCCGGCGACGTCGATCCGGACTTTCTCAAGAAGAAGATTTCCTTATATGCCGGGAACTTCCCCGTCTCGCAGACTTCGGCGCGTCCTCCGCGCATACGCTTCAGCCCGGTGTCCGGATGGTCGTCCAATTTCAGGACGGGGGTGAAGGAGAGCATCGACATCCTTATGAGCGTCGAACTCCCTGTGACCGCCGAGAACCTCTGCACCTCCCGCCTCGCGGCGCGGCTGCTTGAGGACAGCCTGAAAGACCGTCTCACGGGGACCGGCTTCCACACTTATGCCTTTTCGGACGTCGTGCTGTTCCCGCAGGAGCGGTTCAACGTCCTGATTTCGCTCGACCGCATCCCCGACGACGGATTCGCATACGGGAGTCTTGACGACACCGGCATCCTGTCCGTCCTCGCGAAACTGCGCGAGGGCATATCCGCAGCCCCGGACGTCGAATGGCCGTCCGCCGTCCTGACCGCCCTCAAGAAGAATCTCAACAACTCGCACAAGCTTTCGGAGGCCTCTGCGGCATACTGGGTGAAGATGCTGACCGTCCGCTATTCGACCGGGCGCGACTTCAACACCAAGATTGAGGACAAGATGAACGCCGTCACCGTCGGACAGGTCCGTGCATTGCTTGAAAAACTCGAATCCGGAAGCCGCATCGAGCTTGTGGTGACGAAAGAACAGAAATAATGGCTGCCATAAGTTCCATAATTCAGATTGACGACTGCCTCGTCTCGGGGGAGATTCTCACAGAGTGCTTCGCCTGCGACTATTCCCGCTGCAAGGGGATATGCTGCGTGATCGGGGACAGCGGGGCTCCGCTTCTGGAATGCGAGCTTCCCGCCCTGGAGAAGAACTACGACGTCTTCAGCCCGGCGATGTCGGAGGAGGGGAGGGCCGCGGTCGGTGCGAAAGGCTTCTTCGAGATTGACGTCGACGGCGACCTGGTCACTCCGCTCGTGCCGGGGAGCGAGGAATGCGCCTATTGCAGGCGCGGGAGCGACGGGAACTGCCTCTGCGCCATAGAGGCGGAGTGGAACAGGGGGAACGGGGACTTCCGCAAGCCGATTTCCTGCCAGCTCTATCCGATCAGGGTCTCCACTTTGTCGAACGGGATGCGGGCTCTGAACCTCCACCGCTGGGACATCTGCCGGGACGCATTCGAGCGCGGCCGCCGCGAGGGGGTCCGGGTGTACCGGTTCCTGCGCGACCCGATATGCCGGATGTTCGGTGAGGATTTCTATGCGGCTCTCGAAGCCGCCGCCTACCGGACTGACCTGCAATAACCGGCATAAGCCCGAAAGTGACGCTTACATATTCGATACTTGCTGACATATAATTCATAACATATAAATTCATAACAGATGAAACGGATATTGTCATCACTGCTCTGCTCCGTATTCGGACTTATGGCAGTTTCCGCCTACGGCGGAGAGACCCCGAAGACGGAACCGTGGAAAGACCCGAACGTCTCGGGCATAAACCGCCTTCCGATGACTTCCACGTTCGATACCGACGGGCTGAAGATGAGCCTGAGCGGGCTGTGGAAGTTCAAGTTCAACGCCGATATGCACGCCCGTCAGACCGACTTCTACAAGGACGGATGCGACGACTCCGGCTGGAGCGTCATTCCGGTTCCGGGGCTCTGGGACCTGAACGGCTGGTGCGACCCTCTTTATGTGAACATCCCGTATCCCTGGGACGGACACGCGCCCTACACCCCTCCGATTGTGCCGGACGAGCACAACTATGTCGGGCAGTACCGCCACAGCTTCGTCCTCGGCGAAGAGTGGAAGGGGCGCGACATCGTTCTGCATATCGGTTCGGCGACTTCCAACGTGCACGTCTGGGTGAACGGGAAGGAGGTCGGCTACAGCGAGGATTCCAAGCTTGAGGCGGCCTTCGACATCACCCGCTTCGTGAAAGTCGGGAAGAACAGCATCGCGCTTGAGATATTCCGTTGGTGCGACGGCACTTACGTGGAGTGTCAGGACTTCTGGAGGCTTGCAGGCCTCGCCCGCGACATCTATCTGTGCGGGGAGCCGAAGCGGCGCATCGAGGATGTCCGCGTCTGCGGAAACGCCGCCGGTGAATACAGAATCTTCGTCGAGACCACCGCCGGGGTGTCGAAAGTGAAGTGGCAGATCGCCGACGGAGCCGGGAGGACGGTCGCCGACGGAGTCGCTGCGCCTGACGGGAAATCCGGGAACGGAAAGCCTTGCCTCACGCTCGAAGGCGGTGTCAAGGACCCGCTTCTCTGGACGGCCGAGACTCCGAACCTCTACACCCTGAGGCTCGCCGCCCTCGACAGGAAGGGCGAGGAGACCCAGAAGGCTTCGCTTGAATTCGGATTCAGGACCGTGGAGATCAGGGGCGGCCAGCTGCTCGTGAACGGCCAGCCGATACTCATCAAGGGCGTGAACCGCCACGAGATGAACCCCTACAAGGGCTATGTGGTGTCCCCGGCCGATATGGAGAGGGACATCCGGATTATGAAGCAGCTGAACTTCAACGCAGTGCGCACCTGCCACTACCCGGACGACCCGATGTGGTACCGCCTCTGCGACAAGTACGGACTCTATGTCGTTGACGAGGCCGATGTCGAAGGCCACGGAATGGGCTACGGGGAGAAGACCCTCGCGAAGAACCCGGACTACCACAAGACCATCGTCGAGAGGGCGCAGAGAATGGTGCACAGGGACTACAACCACCCTTCAATCATTGTCTGGAGTCTCGGCAACGAAACCGGATACGGCCAGAATTTCGCGGACTCGTACGCCTGGATCAAATCTTTCGACAGCACGCGGCCAGTCCAGTACGAACGCGCCGTGGATGAGAAGGGGATGGTTTCGACGGACATCGCCTGCCCTATGTACTGGCAGTACGAGCGCTGCGAGAAATACCTCAAGTCTGACCCTGCCAAGCCTCTGATCCAGTGCGAGTACGCTCATTCTATGGGCAACTCTCTGGGAGGGTTCAGGGAATATTGGGACCTCATAAGAAAATATCCGAAATATCAGGGCGGATTCATCTGGGACTTCGTCGACCAGGCTCTGAAATGGCCTGTGGACGCTTCTGAATATGGCTCCGACCACATCTTCGCCTTCGGCGGCGACTTCAACGACTACGACCCGACCAACGACTCCTTCAACTGCAACGGTGTCATCGCCGCCGACCGCAGCCTGCATCCGCACGCCTACGAGGTGGCGTACCAGCAGCGCGACATCCACAGCAGCGCGTCTTCGGAGGAGGCTCTCGGCGGAAAAGTGAACGTCTATAACGAGCGTTTCTTCACCGACCTCTCGAAATATGAACTTGAATGGACTGTGGAATGCGACGGCGAGGCGGTCCTCAGGGGACATTGCGCCTCCGTTCTGGACATCGCCCCGCAGGCGACTGAGACCGTCGGACTCGGCTACTCCGCTGACGAGCTCGCGGCGGCCTGCGGCGGCTCGGTCGAGGGGAAGGACGTCTATCTCACCGTCCGCTATTCTCTCCGCAGAGCCGACGGCATTCTGCCGGCCGGGACCGAGGTCGCTTACGACCAGATCTGCATCGCCGCAGCTCCGGCGAAGGCGTACAAGCCTGAAATCAGGACTTTTGAGAAGTCCGAAGACGCCGTTTCCGTCACCTTCACCGGGACGACTCCTTATGCGGGCGTGTTCGTCGAGCGTGACGACGTCTGGAAGGCCGTGTTCGACAAGAATACTGGCGCTCTCGCGGAGTACAGCCTCAACGGGAAACCGGTGATTGACAGTCCGCTCGTCCCTTGCCTCTGGAGGGCGGCGACGGAGAACGACCTCGGCGCGAACTACCGCAAGAAGAAGCTTCCGGAGCCGCAGTCCGTCTGGAGGGACGCGGAGTACAAGGTCGCGAATTTCACCGTCAGCGAGGAGGACGGCTGCGCCAAAGTCGTCACGGAATACGCTCCGATAGCAGAGGCGGCGACAATTGTCGTGACCTGCACCGTCTACGGGGACGGCACGATCGCGGTGAGCGAGTCTCTCAAGGACGCGGGCAAACTCGCGGACGCGCCGATACTCGGGCGTTTCGGAATGCGTCTCGCGATGCCGGGCGACTACTCGAACATCGAGTTCTTCGGCAAGGGGCCTTTCGAGAACTACTCCGACCGCAACTCGGCCGCGCTGACGGGGCTTTACTCCCAGAGGGTCGAAGACCAGTACCATTACGGCTACGTCCGCCCGCAGGAATCCGGCACGCACACCTCTCTCAAATGGTTCAGAGTGCTGAACGACAACGGAACGGGAATAGAAATCTCATCTGATGCGGAGTTCTCCGCATCGGCGCTTCCGTTCTCGACGGAGCAGATGGACATCAAGAAGGACGCTCCTCGCCACTCCCTGAAGCTCAAGGCCCTGGCTGCCGAGAACAGGCGTTCCGAAGGCCGAACCTATGTCAATTTCGACCTCGTGCAGATGGGGCTCGGCTGCGTCACCTCCTGGAGCGCGCTTCCGCTCCCGGCCTACCGCATCCAGCCGCAGCCGATGACATTCAGCTACACCATCCGCCCGATCGAGAACTGACAAGGAAAGCACTGCGGCCGTTCTATAGCCGCGCAAACTTCAAAGGGGGTGATTGGACAGAGTTTCAGTCACCCTCTTTTCCATAGGTGGGAGTATCAGACAGAGCAAAGATAATAGCCGGGAAGCACAACCCTGAGAAACCCGCGACAAGTCCGCAAAAGCGGACGCGTGCAGTTTGCGAAGGGAGGGAACTGTGCGGATAGGGCAAACGGAACGCAGCTTCCCCCGCAAAGGGGGACGGGAGGGGGGATTTATAACCTGCATTCCCGGAATTTTTCCTAACGAGGCAGAATTTTCTGCTTTAAATTGC
>CAVIXF010000003.1:0-33183 GCA_963646585.1 Candidatus Gastranaerophilales bacterium HUM_1
AGCCAAGCTTGCTTGAGCTATGCCGAACGGAGAAAAGTGGCGTATGAAATACGAATGAAAAAGATGATGCAGGTTATTTTTTGAAGGTTTCTTTTTTTAATGACTGCAAAATTTGTATCTTCGCGGCGATTTTTTTGAATACGGAAATATTACCTTTCGGAATACGGAAATTTACTCAAAAAACATTTCATAATGTCAAACAACATCTATTTGAAAAAGGGTCTGAACATCCCCCTCGAAGGGGAGGCGGCCCTCAACACCAGAAAGGTGATTGCGCCGGACATTATCGCCGTGAAGCCCTCGGATTTCAGGGGGCTCATCCCGAAACTCCTGGTCAAGGAGGGCGACAAGGTTCTCGCAGGCACACCCGTGATGGCGGACAAGATGGCTTCGGACATCCTCTTCACCTCGCCGGTCAGCGGAGAGGTGACGGAGATTGTGAGAGGCGAAAAGAGAAAGTTGCTTGAAATCCGCATCAAGGCAGACAAGACTACGGAATATGTTGATTTCGGAGTCAAAAAGGTGGAAGACCTGAGTGCGGAGGATGTCAAGTCCGCGCTTCTCGGAAGCGGCCTCTGGCCGTCCCTCGTGCAGCGGCCTTACGGCGTCATCGCCAATCCGAATCTCAAGCCGAAGGCGATCTTCGTCTCAGCGTTCAACACCGCCCCGCTCGCGGCTGACACCGAATACGCCCTGAGGGATGACCTCCAGGACATCCAGACGGCGGTCAACGCGCTCGGCAAGCTCACCGACGGAGGCGTTCATATCTCCTTCAACAGCGAGAACTACTCCGGAACGCCGTTCCACAAGCTTGAGAACATCATCCCTCACATCTTCACCGGCAGACATCCGGCGGGGAACGTGGGCGTTCAGATCCACCACATCAGCCCGATACGCAAGGGCGAGACGGTGTGGACCGTTTCGATGGTGATGCTCGCCGCAATCGGCAAGCTCTTCCGCACCGGAAAGTACGACGTGCGGAGGAAAATCGCGATCACGGGTCCGAGAGCCGTGGAACCTGCTTATGTCAGCTGCATTCCGGGAATGGCGATGAAGGAAGTCGCAGGGACTTGGGCTGACGCAGGAAACCTCCGATTCATCAGCGGCGACGCGCTTTCAGGCACGTCCGTGGGCATCGACGGATTCCTCGGATTCTTCGACAACCAGGTGACTGTGCTCAAGGAGGGCAACGAATTCGAGATGTTCGGATGGGCGAAACCGTTCAGGACCAGCCAGTTCAGCGCATCCCGCACCTATTTCTCCTGGCTCACCCCGAAAAAGAAGTACGACATCGACACCAACACCCACGGAGGAGTCCGCGCATTCGTCGTTTCGGACGTATACGGCAAAGTCCTCCCGATGCACCTCTTCCCGGTCTATCTCGTGAAGGCCTGCCTCGCGCAGGACATCGAGAAGATGGAGAAATTCGGAATCTACGAAGTCCTTCCGGAGGATCTTGCGCTCTGCGAATATGTCGACCCGTCAAAGATCGAGATTCAGTCGATCATCGAGGACGGAATCGCCCTTATGTTGAAGGAAATGGCTTAAAGGAAAGATTATGAACGCATTAAGAAAATATGTGAATAAAATCAAGCCCGCCTTTGAGAAAGGCGGAAAGCTTGGATTCCTTCATTCGACGTTCGACGCATTCGAGACGTTCCTCTTCGTCCCGGACACCGTGACCCGCAAGGGCTCGCACATCAGGGACTGCGTCGACCTCAAGAGAGTGATGATCATCGCGGTGCTCTCCCTCGTTCCGGCCCTCCTTTTCGGAATCTGGAACACGGGCTACCAGCACTCGCTCGCATACGGGCTTGACTGGGGCTTCTGGCCTATTGTGGGCTACGGAATCGTGAAGATTCTCCCGCTCTACCTCGTTTCCTACATCGTCGGACTCGCCATCGAGTTCACCTCCGCGCAGCTTCGCGGACACGAAGTGAACGAGGGCTACCTCGTCACAGGAATGATCATTCCGCTCATAGTCCCGATCGACGTACCTCTCTGGATGCTCGCGCTCGCGGTCGCCTTCGCCGTCATCTTCGGCAAGGAGGTCTTCGGAGGCACGGGAATGAACATCTGGAACCCCGCGCTGCTCGCACGTGCGTTCCTGTTCTTCTCCTACCCGAGCAAGATGTCAGGTGACACGGTGTGGGTCGGCGGCCTCGGAGCGGGCGACAACGCTTGGTGCGCAGGCAACGGTCTCGTGGACGGATTCTCCGGAGCGACCCCGCTCTCCAACCCGACGCTCGCGGGTCTCGCGGACAACCACTACTCGCTTCTCAATATGTTCCTCGGAACCATTCCGGGTTCTGTCGGCGAGACTTCCGTGATTGCGATACTCATCGGAGCGCTCATCCTCGTCTGCACGGGCGTGGCTTCGTGGAAGATTATGGTTTCGTCAGTCGCCGGCGGTCTCGCGATAGGCTACATCGGCTATGCCTGCGGCGCGACCGACCTTCCTGGCTACTACCAGCTCGTTATGGGCGGCTTCCTCTTCGGCTCCGTCTTTATGGCGACCGACCCTGTGACTTCGGCGCAGACCGAGTGCGGCAAGTGGATCTACGGATTCTTCGTCGGAGCTCTCGCGGTGACGGTCAGGATCTGGAACCCGGGATATGCGGAAGGAATGATGCTCGCGATACTTCTTATGAACACTTTCGCTCCGCTCATCGACCACTGCGTGATAGAGTGCTCGATCAAGAGGCACAACAAAAAAACAAACGTCGCCTAATACTATATATATTATGAATACTAACAGCAACGTATATACAGTCATATATTCAACTGTTCTCGTGGTTGTGGTCGCGGCGATTCTGGCCTTCGCGGCGGAGGGTCTCAAGGAGAAGCAGAACGAAAACGTCAAGCTTGAGACAATCACCAAGGTGCTCACGGCAGCGGCTCAGGCGGATCCGGACTTCACGGTGACTGAAGACACCGACATTCTCGCGACCTACCGCGACAAGGTGATCGACGCCTACAACGTGGATTACAAGGGGGACAAGGTCGGG
Source organism: Candidatus Gastranaerophilales bacterium HUM_1 (assembly GCA_963646585.1). Taxonomy (GTDB): domain Bacteria; phylum Bacteroidota; class Bacteroidia; order Bacteroidales; family UBA932; genus Cryptobacteroides. Next base: position 3,009 of record CAVIXF010000003.1, read on the forward strand.
GAGTCCTTCAATCTCGGCAAGGAGAACCTCAAGGACATCAAAGTCGCCTCCACTTCAGACCTGAAGAAGCAGAACGACATTATCAAGAAGGTGGAGGCGGGTGACGCCGAAGCCGCGAAAGACCTCAGGCTTCCGGTCTATGTATTTGACATAGCGGGAGAAAAGGTCACAGTCATCCCCTGCTACGGCGCGGGGCTCTGGGGCCCTGTCTGGGGCTATCTCGCATTCGACGCTGACGGACGCACCTTCGAGGGCGCGATTTTCGACCACAAGAGCGAGACTCCGGGTCTGGGCGCGAAAATCGCCGAAGAACCGTTCTACGGCAAGTTCAGAGGCCGCAGGCTCACGGACGAAGGCAAGTTCGGCGTGATCAAGGGCGGCGCGAAAGACCCGGTGCACGAGGTTGACGCCATCTCCGGTGCGACCATCACCTCACAGGCGGTGGGCAGGACCATCAACACCTGGGTGAAATACTATCTTCCTTATCTCAACGGCATCTCCGCATCTGAAGCTGCCGCCGGAAAGAACGACGGGGCGGATGTCCCGGCAGAAAAAGTGGAGGAATAAGCTATGAAAGATTTTAATTTGAAGGAAACATTGCTCAACCCCATATTCAAGGGGAATCCTGTCACCGTCCTCGTGCTCGGAATCTGCTCTTCGCTGGCTGTCACCGTGCAGCTCAAGGGGGCGATCGTGATGGCGCTTTCAGTGACGATAGTGACCGGAATGTCAAGTTTCGTGATGTCGCTTATGAGGAAGTCCATCCCGAACCGCATACGAATCATCGTGCAGCTCGTGGTGGTGTCCCTTATGGTGATTCTCATCGACCAGGTGCTCAAGGCATACGCCTACAGCATAAGCAAGACGCTTTCGGTCTATGTCGGGCTCATAATCACGAACTGCATCGTGATGGGACGAATCGAGGCGTTCGCGCTCGGGAACAAGCCGGTGCCTTCGCTTCTTGACGGTCTCGCCAACGGAGCCGGCTACGGTATGATACTCATAATCGTCGCCTTCATCCGCGAACTTCTCGGAAGCGGCACTCTGTTCGGGTTCAGAATCATTCCGGAGGCTTTCTACAACGCCGGATATATGAACAACGGTCTCATCATCCTGCCTCCTATGGCCCTGATCATTCTCGGGTGCATCGTCTGGGTGCAGAGGTCGATCCAGAAGGATCTTCAGGAGAAATAACAACTAACTCAGCTGTAAATTATGGAATATATAAGCTTATTCGTAAAGTCAGTCTTTGTTGACAATATGATTTTTGCATACTTCCTCGGTATGTGCTCATACCTGGCGGTATCAAAGAACGTGAAGACAGCTTGCGGACTGGGTGTGGCTGTTATCTTCGTGCAGCTTCTCACGCTGCCGGTCAACTACCTCCTGAACAAGTATGTCCTCGCTCCGGACGCTCTCATCGAGGGTGTGGACCTGAGCTTCCTCAGCTTCATCGTGTTCATCGCGGTCATCGCGGCCATCACGCAGATTGTCGAGATGGTCGTCGAGAAGTTCGCCCCGGCCCTGTACTCTCAGCTCGGAATCTTCCTCCCGCTCATCGCCGTGAACTGCGCGATTCTCGGAGGCTCCCTGTTTATGCAGGAGAAGGATTTCGCGAACTTCGGCGAATCCGTGACCTACGCCCTCGGCTCAAGCTTCGGCTGGTGTCTGGCGATCGTCACGCTTGCCGCCGTGCGCGAGAAGATGGCGTATTCAAATGTCCCCGCCCCTCTGAAAGGACTGGGAATCACGTTCATCACCGTCGGAATGATGGGTATGGCGTTTATGACTTTTATGGGAATTCAACTTTAAAGGAGAGGCACGGATATGAATGAAATGACTCTTACAATACTCTGGGCGGTGGTGGTCTTCACCATCGTGACCCTGATTCTGGTGGCTCTTCTCCTGTTCATCAAGACGAAGCTGACCCCGAAGGGGACGGTCAAAATCAACATCAACGACGGGAAGAAGGAAGTGGACGTCACTCCGGGAAGCGACCTGCTCCACACTCTCGCCGAGAAGAACATCTTCCTCCCGTCAGCCTGCGGCGGAAAAGGCAACTGCGGACAGTGCAAATGCCGCGTGGTCGAGGGCGGCGGAACGATTCTCCCGACGGAGGTCGGATTCTTCAACCGCAAGCAGATCAACGACCACTGGAGGCTCGGCTGCCAGGTGAAGATCAAGGAGGATATGAAAATCATCATCCCCGACTCCGCTCTTTCAGTCAAGAAGCTCGAATGCGAAGTCATCAGCAACGACAACGTGGCGACTTTCATCAAGGAGTTCACCGTCAAGCTTCCCGAAGGCGAGCATCTCGAATTCAAGAGCGGCGAGTACATACAGATTGACATCCCGCCGTACGAGCTGGACTTCAAGGACATCGACGTTTCGGACGAATACAAGGCGGACTGGGAGAAGTACGGGTTCTTCAACCTCCACGCTTCCAATCCTTCCACGACCATCCGAGCATACTCTATGGCCTCTTATCCTGGGGAGAAAGGCATCATAAAGCTCAATGTGCGCATCGCGACGCCTCCGTTCGACAGGAGCGTCCCTCGCGAGCTCGGGCCGAAGCTGCTCCCTGTCAATCCGGGAATCGGCTCATCCTACGTGTTCACGCGCAAGCCGGGTGACAAGGTCATCATCAGCGGCCCTTACGGAGAGTTCCTTCTTCCGACGAACGACCCTGATTCACAGGAATATGTATTCGTCGGCGGAGGCGCGGGAATGGCTCCTCTCCGCAGCCACATTATGGAGCTCTTCAAGACTCAGAAGACGAAGAGGGAGGTTCACTTCTTCTACGGAGCGCGCGCCCTTGTCGAGGCGTTCTATCTCGACGACTTCGCGCAGATCGAGAAGGAGTTCCCGAACTTCCACTTCCACCTCGCCCTCGACCGTCCGGATCCGAAGGCGGACGCGGCAGGAGTGGCCTACACGGCGGGCTTCGTCCACAACGTGATGAACGAGACCTATCTGAAGAACCACGAGGCTCCGGAGGACATCAAGTACTTTATGTGCGGGCCGCCTATGATGGTGAGCAGCGTGAACGGGCTGCTTGATTCACTCGGCGTTCCTCCAGAAAACATCCTCTACGATAACTTTGGCGCTTAATGGAAAAACCGCAGAAGCGGCACGTCTGACTGCGTTGCACTCGAATTTCAAATCCCCACAACCCACAGGTTGCTCCGGTTTAAATTTCTCGTGCGCCTTGCATCCGCACCACTTCTGCGGTTTTTCCTCCAAGACTTACTTATCAAAGATGCGGTCGGGTTTTCCGGCCACATCTTTTTTTGTGTATGGGGGTGCGCTGCGCTCCCCCTTTCTGCTACCGCAGAAGAATCATTTTGTTTTTGAAGCGGCTTTGAATCTGCTTCCAGTCGATGGAGGCGGGGACGGTGTAGGGCGGGGAGTCCACGGAGGAGTATCCGCTGTTCGTATATGTCAGATTCACGCCTGACCAGGCGGCGAAGTCATATACATAGCTGTAGTTCCCGTACTCCGTGAAAGTGACGTCCATAGTCAGCCCGGTCGGATGGGCGTGGTGCTGCCAGTTGTTCTTGTTCCCGTACCAGTTGTGGGAATCGGTGTAGGTGGTGTTGAATATGTCCGCGAACAGGTCGGCTATCGTGCTGTTGGTGAAGCTGTATTTCACGGACGCGGAACGGCTGCCGAAATAGTATATGGACGCGTTCCGGGATTTTGTCAGCGAATAGTCGACGGTGTTGCGCTTCGTCCCGTTCGCGTGCGTGCTGCAGAATCCGCTGCACGTCAGGGACGCCCGTGCATAGGAGCTGGATATCACTCCGTCCGTCATCATCGTGAAATGGGGGTCGGCCGTGTCCGAGTTGTTCATACCTATCGTGACTTTTCTGACATTGCCCATCAGTCTGGAGAGCTTCCTGGGCCTGACGTCGGCGTAGGAGCTGTAGGAATGGCTGGAGACTCCGGAGTAGCCGAGATAGCTGTCCGCGCTGTAGAACCGCACGCTCAACGGGCTGTAGTCATTGGTATAGACATAGTCGCACTCCGAGCTCCCGTCCTCCATATTGTCGCTGAAGCTGTAGGAGAGCCTTCCGTCCTTTCCTGTGGCGAAGTCGCTCATCACGCAGATTCCGCCTGTGATGTTGAACCGGTTCGTCGCGGAGGTGGACACGGAGCTGTCGTAATAGCCGTATCTGTTGTTCGACAGAACCGTCTCGGAAGTCCCGGCGGCGGCGATGAGAGCCTGCAGACCCATCGACATCCCGATGCGGATGAGGTCTCCGCCCAGGTTTGTCACCTTGCAGGACACCGAGGTGCTGCTCACAGTCGAGCGGATGTCCGCCTCGGCGTAATGAAGGTACATAGTCGCGGGCAGCGTCAGCGAATCCGGGCAGTTGTAGAAGCAGAGCGACGCGCCGGCCTGCTCCGTGGCCTTCGACGACAGGACTTTCGTCCCGCGTTTCGTCAGGGCCATATACCTGAACTTGAAGGACAGCTTCGACGGGTTACGCACCATCATAAAGACCGGCTCGGACGCCGCGCTGAACCCGTATTCCGAAACGATCTCCTCCCCTCCGTATGCGCTGTCATAAATTCCGACCTCGAAGGGAAGATAGCCGATGTTGAACGCGGTGCTTCCGGAGAATCCGTGTATGCTGTCCTTGAGCCCGGCGGTCACGGCCCCCGCCGTCGCGACCGCATCCCACAGCTCGTCATTGACCGAGGCGTATGTCCCGGCGTTGCTGACCGCAAGGCTGACCTTGCAGAACGGCTGTCCGGCGAGTCCGTCCGAATCCCCGTCGTAAAAGTCCGAGAGGCTGCTTTTGAAGCAGCTTCTGGCAGAGGCGTACTTCCATTTCGACGAATCACATATGGCGGAGAGGCTGAACACTTCGGAGGAGAATCCGTAGCCAGCTCCGTCGCCTGAAAGCAGGTTCACGCCGTCCGAATCGCACAGATAGGCGAAGACGCTCCCGGAAGTGCCGTTTATCAACGATTTCGGAGCGGTCGACACATTTCCCGGACGATGCGCCGAAGACGCGGCGGAAAGAACCACGTTCGGGACGGACACCGACACTCCCTCCCCTATCTTCGTGACGAGCCGCCCGTCACTGCGGCATAGCCAGAGCGAACCCGACGGAATGGCGGCGCGGCACACGCCCTCGACCTCCAGGCCGCCGTCCTCCGCCACCCCGGCGAATGTGAAAGCCACCGGGTCTTCGTCCACCGCGTCCTCATCCCCGTCGTCGGCTATGCAGCGCAGCATACAGCTCCCGAGCATCTGCTCCGCCGACCCTCCGAAAAACGCCGTCACGGACGGGTCGATGCCGCAGACCTTCGCCCTTATGACCTCCCCGACGTAGAGGTCGTCCGCGTCGTGCCTGCTCCTGACAAGTTCAAAGGAAGCGAGGTAGTCATTGTAAGTGAAGTCCTTGTCTATCCGCCAGCTCACTTCGTCCAGCCCGTCCCGCGACCCGCCCAGGAGTATCCTGTAGGAGGAGTTCCGGACGATGTCGAAGTTGCCCGTGGCGTCCGAGCCGAGATAGATCCGGTAGGTGAGCCCGCCGGAAAGCAGGACGTTGTCCGCGAACTCGCAGTTGAGTTCGATGTAGGTCGGGCCCTTTATGTCGCCGAACTCGGAGGGCACTTTCTTCTTCTGGTCGGTGTTGTCCGGGAGAAGGTCGCCCCAGCAGTTCTCGAAGGCGTAGAAGTCTATCTCCCGGCCGGCATTGACCTTCTCCAGATCCTCGTCCGAGCTCCAGTCCCCGCTCGCGGTCGCTCCGCCGTCCGCCCTGCATCTTTCGGTGAAGGGGCTGACGGTCTGCGCCGCGTCGCAGAGCCTTATGCCGGTGATCTTTATCCCCGAGCCGTTGAGCGCGACGTCCGGAGTGAAACTGATGACGATGCGGCTGACCAGCCTTTCGAGGACAAGCGTGAGTTCGGTGTCGGGGCGGGAGAGGACGATTCCGGAGACGCTCCCCGCCATAGGCAGGAAATGCCGCTCTGACACGTCCGGCAGCCCGACGGAGAGCGACCGCATACTGCTCTCGTCGTTTCGCCAGTCCTCCGCCTCCGGTTCGACCCGTCCTCCGCAGTTCGCCACGGCGTAGAATGAACAGGCCGTCCCCTTCGTCAGGGACAGGGTCATCCCGTCCGGCGCGTCCTCGACGAATTCGTGCATAACGCAAGTCCCGTTCTGCCAGACATAGAGATTTATGTCCTTCATCCCGTCCCCGGAATACATCGCGGACTTCGTACCGCCGGCCGAGCCGCAGCGGAAATGCAGATTGACGCCGACCTCCCCGCCTTCCGGGCCGCAGCCGTCCCCCTGAAGCACAACTATGGTGCATCCTCCGCACAAGCCGAGCGCGAGCGCGGACAGCGCGGCTCCGGCGCATCTTTTCACAAATCCTGTCAGTCTCATACGCTATATACAACTTGATCACTTGAAACAATCACTTGAAACGGCCAGGGTCACTTGACCTCGACATAGAGCAGGCCGGACTGGTTGACCGGCTCGCCGGCCGACATATACAGCATCCCCGACCCTTTCCCTCGCATCGTCAGGACGACCCCCTTCCCGTCCGCGTCAATCACATAGTCATATATCCCCCTCTCCCTGTCCTCCTCAAGCTCCTCCAGTCCGATGTCGAACGGCGCGTAAGGCGGCGAGAAGGTGCATCGGACGTGCAGGGTCTCCCCGACTTTCGCCTCCACATAGCCCTCGGGCTCCATCTTGAAGCTTCTGTCGTAAGAGAGGCCCGTCTTGTCGACCCGCCATCCGTCACCGTCCAGACCGTCTCCGCTGGGCGTGACGGTGATGTGGTAGTGGCAGTTGCGCTCCACGTTCAGGTCGTTCCGCGTCTCACCGAGGTAGAAGCGGTATTTGAGAATGCCGGAGCCCCCATCCTGACCAGCCGAGGAGTATTCAAGCTCGATCTCGACATAGGAGCAGACCTCCGCCCTCCAGTCCGTCTCCCCGAAGACCTTTTCAGAGTCCGAGCCTATCTCCTCCGGGAACGCCCCCTGAAGATTCTCAAGCATATAGAGGCTGATTTCGGGGCTCAGTCCGTCGTCGGAATCACGGTTCAGCGTCCCGCATTCGCCGCTCCCCCGGCTGAAGCCGACCGGGAAGCATTCGTCCGCCCCGCTCACCCCGGACGGGGAGAACACTTTCGCCCTTCTGGGGCAGTTCCCGATCCTGAGGCCGCTGACATCCATTATGACCCCCTCGTCCAGGCGGCTTCGGTCGATGCGCAGGCTTATCTTCGCCATCAGCCGCGTCAGGCTTATCCTTATCGCCTTCCCGGCTCTCACGCCCGTCACCTTGCCGCTCATCGGGATGCCGGTCGAGTAGTCGTCCGGATAGACCAGATGGCACTCCAGGGCGTTCAGCTCCTCCAATGTCTTCACTTTCAGCTTATATCCGAAGTTGGCGCAGACGAAGATGCTGTACTCCCGCCCGTAGACCAGAGGAAGGGTGCAGGATGACTCGCGGATGAACTCGTGCCGCTCCAGAAAGCCGTCCTCGGAAAAGACGAAGACGTTCGCGTCGCTCAGCAGCTCCGCATCAGGCTCTGCGGCCCGCGTCATCTCGGGAAACGCGTCGAGAATAATGTCAGTGGGCGTACAGCCGTCTTCTATGCGGTCTGTACACCCGCTGACGCCCAATAAACACAAAATGGTTGTTATGACTGACGCTAAAAAGCTATCGTGCAGTTCTCCTTTTCGTTCCATTTCTCAATCTCCATTTTTATCGCCGCCTCCTCGACCCCGATCGCGGTGTCCGGGTCGTCCGTGCCGCTGCGCCTCAAGGTCAGCGAGATGTCATAGCGTTCAGCGGAAGCCACCCCGTTCTCCCCTATCGGATTGACGTTCACCGGCCAGTACCATTTCCTACCCTTTATCCTCCCCTCTATCACGAGCCGCGTGAACGGCCGTCCGAAAGACTCCTCGACGGTGTCGTTGGGGTAGCAGAAAAGGCTGATTCCGAGCGGGACGGGATCCATCCCGACCGGCGCATCCACCGTCCGGCAGATGATTTCGCGGCTTCGGAATCCGAGAGCGTCACCCTCCGTCCATCCTCCGTTGTTTATGAACCTCCTCCCGACGGAAGAGCTCCCGGTCAGGCTGCACTCCGCATTGACGTTTATCAGATAGACCTTTATGTCGGTCAGCTCCTCCAGCGAATAGGCCGTTCCTCTGAAATCGCAGCACAGCTCCTTGAGACAAACTTTCGCGGTCAGCGGCCTGAGATTCACGGAACAGTCATCGCCGGCCTTCACCTTCGCGATTCCCACCAGAACCGGGCTGTCCTCCGACTCGTTCTCCAGCCGGCTGCAAAGACCGGAGAGCGAGCGGTAGGAAAGCACGTCCGCCCATTGCGGCTGTCCGTCCGGGAGATTGCACAGCACCACCATCGTCTTTTCCCCGCTCCCCGACGAGACCTTAAGCTGCTTAGACTCCCCCTTGAATGAGGAATAGGAGTCGAGTCTTCCGTATATGTCGCCGTCGTACATCAGCACATCATACCGCCTTATCAGGAAAGTGCTTCCCGCGCCAGTGATTCTGACCGACGTCTCCGTCTCCCCCTCCGCGCTCTCCACGGTCGCCGTCTCCGGAAGCGTCTCCGGTTTCGCGCAGGAAAAAGAAAGGGCCGGCAAGCAAGCGACAGAGAAGATGACCACGAAAGAGCAGAAAGCCCCGTGAAAGTGGCATAAGAGAGACCGGCCCGGGTTACAGAAGAATTTCATTATGTATGTTTCCGTCTTGTTCATTGTCCGTCGTCGTTTTTTGACAGCGGCAAATCTATGGCGGATTTCGCGGACGATTGCGCAATCGATAAAAAGAAACACTGTTTTTTTCTCTTTTTATAGGTTTATAAATTTATTTTTAGGATTTTGACGGAAATAAGTGGTAACTTTGACCCCCGGCGGGCGGACGCGCAGAACCGGCGCCGTCCCGAAGGAACCGGCGGGACCCGGGGGAAACGCCCCTGAGACTGTCCTGAATGAAGAAAAAGATGAGACTGTTAAGAAGACTGTTCAGAAAGAAGAAGAGATACTTTCCGCTGTTTATGAAGCAGGCGGAATACATACAGGCCGCGTCATCGATTCTGGTGCAGATGATGCAGACCACCGACAGGGACGAGTGGTTCAGCTGCGAGAACAAGATAAAGACCTACGAAGTGCAGGCCGACGAGCTGCTGACGGAGATTTATGAAGACCTGTACGACAGCATAATAGGCCAGGTCAGCAGAACCGACCTCCAGACCATAGCGATGTCAGCCGACGACTTCATAGACAAGATCAACGCGTCAGCGAAGTCCGTCCTCCTCTATTTCCCGAAGAAAATCGACTCGCGTCTGGAGGACATAGCCACCTACATTATGTCAAGCGCCGACGCTCTCGGCGACATAATGCAGCACCTCAGCGACTTCACCGGGAATTTCAGCAAGATAATCCGCCAGTGCGACAGGATCACCGAACTTGAGCACGCGGCGGACGAGGCGTATGAAGAATATGTGGGTTACATCTTCCAGAACGAGACCGACCCCATAGAGCTTATGAAATACAAGAACATAGCGGAGATTCTGGAGGAGACCTCGGACACGGCGAAGAGGGTGTCCGACAACATCAGGATGATACTCCTCAGATATATGGAGAAACACTGACGGCCCGTCCGTATCCAGATGAATAAATATTCCGGACTTGATTATGGCGACTGAAAGAAAGAAAATCTGCGCACTGACGATGGTGCGGAACGACGACTTTTTCCTTCGGAAATGGATTGACCACTACGGAAAGGAGTTCGGGAGAGAGAATCTCTATGTCATATTCGACGGCACGGATCAGACCGTGCCAGACTTCTGCGGCGGAATCAACGTCTCTATGCGCGAAAGGGTCGCAGGAACGGTCGTCGAGGGGGACAGGAGGCGCATCGGGATACTCAACGAGACGGCCGGGGAGCTGCTCGGGAGATATGACATCGTGGTCGGGACCGATTCCGACGAATACATAGTCGCCGACCCGCTCGCGGCGCCGTCCCTCGCGGAATATCTTTCGTCGGCCGATATTCACGGAAGCCTCTCTCCGCTCGGAATCGACCTCGGGCAGAAAATCGGCGAGGAAGGGGACATAGACCCGGAACGGCCGTTCCTGAACCAGAGGAAATACGGGCTGATAGGCACCCGCTACACGAAGGCATCAATCATAAACGCGCCGCAGAAATGGGGCAGCGGCTTCCACAGAATCAAGGGGCGCAATTTCCACATCGCCAAGGACCTGTACCTCTTCCACTGCGGATACTTCGACCTCGCACGCATAAGAGCCCGTTTCGCCGATTCGGACAGGTATGCGGACGGATGGGGACGGCATCTGAGGAAACGCTCGCGCACCATCAGCGCGGTCACGGACAAGCCCGCCCGCGATTTCGACAAATGGACCGCACGCGCGCGACGCATCCAGACTCTCGTCCGGCCGCCGTACGCGTGGAACAAGCCCGCGATGTTCAATCTCGACATAGTGGTAAGAATCCCCGACCGCTTCAGCAACTGCTTCTAAAGGTTGTGAGCAACCTCGGGGTTGTGAGGATTCGGGCAAGGAGCGTAACAAAAAACCGTTAAAAAGCATCTGGGTGGAGACCTGGCTTAAAAGGATGCAGTGCAAGGCTTGCGACGCGTCCCGAACCGGAGCAACCTTGGGGTTGTGAGGATTCGGACAAGGAGCGTAACAAAAACCCGTTAAAAAACATCTGGGTGGAGACCTGGCTTAAAAGGATGCAGTGCAAGGCTTGCGACGCGTCCCGAACCGGAGCAACCTTGGGGTTGTGAGGATTCGGACAAGGAGCGTAACAAAAACCCGTTAAAAAACATCTGGGTGGAGACCTGGCTTAAAAGGATGCAGTGCAAGGCTTGCGACGCGTCCCGAACCGGAGCAACCTTGGGGTTGTGAGGATTCGGACAAGGAGCGTAACAAAAACCCGTTAAAAAACATCTGGGTGGAGACCTGGCTTAAAAGGATGCAGTGCAAGGCTTGCGACGCGTCCCGAACCGGAGCAACCTTGGGGTTGTGAGGATTCGGACAAGGAGCGTAACAAAAACCCGTTAAAAAACATCTGGGTGGAGACCTGGCTTAAAAGGATGCAGTGCAAGGCTTGCGACGCGTCCCGAACCGGAGCAACCTCGGGGTTGTGAGGATTCGGGCAAGGAGCGTAACGAAGCAATGCGCCTTTTAAGACAGGTCGTTACTCTGCGTCGGGAGCCTCGTCATTAGAGTACTGTGAAATGTTGTCGTCCGGAAGGGCGTCACCCTCCTCCTCGCCGGAAGTCTCGTCCTCGTCGCTGCTGTCTCCGCTGTCAAGCCACCTCTCGATGTCCTCGGCGTCGTCAGTGCGCACCTTTATCTTCACAAGACATATAGCGTCCTCCGTCTCCACCGTCACGGCATAGAACGAGGTGCCGTCCGGCTTCGGGTATTCCTTGAGGTCGGGAAGATAGTCGGCGAACCCTTTCGGATACTTCTCGGCGAACGCCGCCGCAAGGACTTCATCCATATTCTCATAGCTCACAACCCGTCTTTTCTTCTGCTCCATTTCCTGTATATGCTTATATGACTATAACTTATATTCCCGGGACTCCGGCCGGACGACTCAGCCGCCGGAATCGAGCTGCAAGTATAAGACTATTTTTCTATATGGCAAAAAAATTCTGCAAAGTGTGCGGGAAAAATCAAGACAGCCTCTAAAAACCCGAAAACAATTTTGCCGCCCCCTTTTTTCTTCGTACTTTTGCAGTCCGTGACTGACCACATTCTCCGGACGGAAGGCGGGATGAATCGCGATGCGGTGCGGGAAGAGCGCGATGCGCAAGAGAAACCGCCGGCAATCACAGACAAAAAACAATCATCAATATTATGAAGAAGCATTTACTCCTTGTTCTGGCAGCGTTTGTCTGCACGGTCGCCTGCGGGCCGAAAGAAGCGCAGTACAGCTGCAGAACCGACAAGATTCTCGCTGAAATCCACAACCCTAACTCGAAATATGTCGTCGTGGCGTGCCACAGGGGCGACTGGAGGAACTACCCTGAGAACTCGATTCCGGCGATAGAATCCATCATCAGGATGGGGGCTGACATTATGGAGCTTGACCTCAAGCTCACCAAGGACAGCGTGCTGGTCCTCTCCCACGACGCGACCATCAACCGCTGCCTCACGGGCAAGGGGAAAGTCAGCGACTACACTCTGGCCGAGCTCAAACAGATGAGGCTCAAGAGGGCGCACGGCGTCGCGACTGACTCCCTCCGGATTCCGACCCTCCGGGAGGCTCTTGAATGCTGCAAGGACAGAATCTGCGTGAACGTCGACCAGGGATATGAATATTACGATATGGTCCTGAAAATCACCGAGGAGCTCGGAGTGACCGACCAGATTCTCATCAAAGGGAGCTATCCGGCCCGGGACGTGGCGGAAAAAATGGCGCAGCACAGCCACAATATGATGTATATGCCGATCTGCCAGCTCTGGAAAGACTCCGGAAAGGCTCTCTTCAACGAATATATGGAAACCGGGACGGTCCCTCTCGCCTATGAAATCTGCTGGCACAAGCTCACCCCGGAAGTCGAGGACGTATTCGCGAAAATCCACGAGACAGGTTCGAAACTGTGGGTGAACACCATCTGGGGCAGCCTCTGCGGCTATCTTGACGACGACAAGGCCCTCGACTGCGGGAATCCGGCCCAGGTCTATGACAAGGTGATGTCGTTCAACCCGTCATTCATCCAGACGGACCGTCCGGAGCTTCTGCTCAAATACCTCAGGGACAGAGGACTGCACGATTAGGAACTGAAACGGACACAGAAAGAACATATGTCAAACTTCTACAGGATAAGCGCTCCGTCAGCCAAGAAGGTGGCGGAGGAGAATGTCGACAAGGTCTGGAAACGCTCGCGCTTCCAGACTTTCGTCGCAATCACCCTGGGCTACGCCCTCTATTATGTCTGCCGGATGTCGATGGGCGTGATGAAACAGCCGCTCATTGACGCGGGACTGCTCAACGCCACGCAGCTCGGTATCATCGGGGCCTGCCTCTACTGGAGCTACGCCGTCGGCAAATTCGTCAACGGTTTTCTCGCCGACAGCTCGAATGTCAAGAGATTTATGGCGACCGGGCTCATCATTTCCGTGGCGGCCAACTTCATTATGGGCGTGCTCGGTGTGACGGCGGCGGACACCGGAATCAGCAATTCAGTGATTTTCATCGCGTTCGCAGTGATGTGGGCGATCAACGGCTGGGCGCAGTCGATGGGTGCGCCTCCTGCGATCATCGCGCTCTCCCGCTGGTATCCGCTCAAGGTCAGAGGCACCTACTACGGATTCTTCAGCGCGTCCCACAACATCGGCGAGGGCCTGTCATTCATATTCGTAGGCTCCATCGTGGCGGCCTTCGGATGGAAATGGGGCTTCTTCGGAGCGTCCTGCGCGGGTCTGCTCGGCGTGCTCCTCATTCTGCTGTGGATGCACGACACCCCGGAAAGCAAGGGTCTGCCGGACATCGAGACGCTCTCCGGAGAGAAGAGCACGGGGAAGGCCGTCACTGACGCGGCCGAAACCCGGAGAATCCAGAGAATGGTGCTCTGCAATCCGGGCGTATGGATTCTCGCCCTTTCCAGCGCGTTTATGTATATGAGCCGGTACGCGATCAACGAATGGGGGACGATCTTCCTCCAGGAGAGCTACGGCTACGACCTCAAGGCCGCGGCGGCCATCATCGGAATCAACCCGATTTTCGGGGTCATAGGCACGGTGTTCTCCGGCTGGCTTTCCGACAAGGTCTTCAGGGGCGACAGGAAATATCCGGCGTTCACGGCCGGCGTCCTGGAGGCGGTCGCGCTCTACCTCTTCCTGTTCGGAGGCGGCAGCCATTTCGTCCTGGTGCTCTCGATGGTTCTCTTCGGAGTCGCCATCGGCGTGCTCATCAGCTTCCTCGGCGGGCTTATGGCCATTGACCTCGTTCCGAGAAAAGCCACCGGAGCCGCGCTCGGGATTGTCGGAATGGCATCATACGCCGCCGCCGGCATCCAGAACATCATCACCGGACTGCTGCTCGACAACCACACCTACGAGGCGGTGAACAGCCTCGGCGAGACGGTCGTCAAGCACGACTTCACCTACGTCAGCTGGTTCTGGATCGGCGCGGCGACGATTTCGTTCCTGCTGCCGGTGCTCAATTGGAGACGCCGCCAACAAGACATTTGAACTCGACTGCCCTGAACGGCGCATTGCTTCGTTACGCTCCTCGTCCAAATCCTCACAACCGAAAGGTTGCTGCGGTTTGCACATCGTCGCAAGCCTTGCACTGCATCCGTTTAAGACAGTCGGCATCTCATAAAAGTAGTAAAATAGCGAATATTCCCAGGAAGAACCCCTGCACCGCGAGGCTGCCCCGGGACTGGGTCTCAAGGGCGAGCGAGGTTGGGTCTTCTGAAAGAATCTGATTCAGTTTTTCTTCGGACGGGCGGAGCGCATAAGACCATTTGCGGACAATCTGCCCGTCCGAAACGTATGTGACACCCCCGTTCGAGCGGTTGAGCGTGGCTATGGTCTTGCGGTCTGCGAAAAAGAGCGCGCCGTCAAGCCATCCCGGGAGGGAGTCGTCCGCGACGGAGGCAATGCCGGAACTGCTCGAGACAGAGCTGTCTGAAACAGAGCCGTCTCCGCCCCGGACACCATCCCCGCCCGTGACGGTTCCCGCCAAAGACGCATCCTCCCGGAACGGAAGGACATCCAGCCCGGGGACGAGGACAACCGTCCTCAGACCCCGTCCGCGCAGCCCGCTGACAAACTCCCCTATGCCGTCGAGACGGCTGGAGGACAGCGGGTCGTAGGCGGAGACAATCATCACATTCCCCCCGGACACCAGACTGTCGCAATATTCCCCTGAGACGTCGGTCAGAGAAAGGAACGCGCCTGCGGAGAAGGCCGCCGGGTTTATGCGCGAATCTACGAAAGTCCAGCTGCTGTCCGGCAGATTCTCGAGCGAGAACGACTGCCTGAGGCCGTCCTTTTCATATATGAACTCCGGCTCCCCGGAACTTTCCCCGAACGGCTCGGATGCAGTCTGAAGCACCGCCCCGGCCTTGAACGCCGTATAATCCTTCAGCGGAAGGGCGACGAGCGAATATATCATCAGAGCCACAAGAAGAGCCGAGGATATGGCGAAGGACGCGTATTTCACCTTCACCGGCTTTTCGAGATTCTTCAGCGGAATGAACGCCCCGCAGCACAGGCCGCAGAGTATGAGGTTCTTGACGAATGTCTGCGAGTGAGTCAGATGGAAGGCCTCGCCGAAGCAGCCGCAGTCCATAGCCGGGTTGAAGACAACCAGGGCGAGAGTGAGAGCGGTGAAGAAAGTGGTGAGGCAGATTACTGCGATTCCCACCGCCTTGCGCCACACCCCGCTCATCAGTGCAGCCCCGAGGACGGACTCGGCGAGAGCGAACGCGACGCCGAAGAATTTCGCGGAGAAATCCATAAACCCGATGTGGAGGAAATCGAAATAGGCCTTCATCACGAACCCGGAGCCGACCGGATCCATAAGTTTCAATATCCCCGAAAAAAGAAACACCGACCCGAGCACGAACGCGCAGAAACGGCGGAATATGTTGTAGATTCTATACGCCTTGTTCATATTGTTCACGAGAAATTGCGTCCCTCGCCACTGTCACAAACTGACCTCTTTCACTATTTTTGTGAATATATCCTCGGGCGGGAGCATAGCCCCGTCGGAGTCCGAACAGTCGATTCTGATGAAATTCGGATCCAGTTCGCACTGTTTCAAGTAGATGCGACGCACGGCCTTCTGAAATTCGATGTCCTCCTCGTGGATGTCACGGCCGCCCTCAAGGTAGTCCCTGTCCCCTCCCCGCCTCTCGGACGCGAGCTTCTTCTCGACAAAGCCGACGGGAACGTCCAGAAAGATGTTCAGATCCGGACGCGGAAGTCCGAAAATGCCGTATTCAGTGTCGATTATCCACTTCCTGAGCCTCTCCGCCTCGTCCGGGTCGCGGAGTTTCGCGCACTGGTAGGCGATGTTGGAGTAGACATAGCGGTCGAGCAGCACGTTGCCTCCCCCGTCAAGAATGCGTTTCATCTCCGAAGCCGCCCCGTGCCTGTCCTCCGCGAAAAGCAGGGCCACAAGCTGCGGATGCACCTGTTCGTTCGTTCCGAAGTCCCCGCGCAGGAAGCGTGAAATCAGCTCCCCGTAGACCGGAGAGCCGTAGCGCGGAAAATGTACATATTCCAG
Organism: Candidatus Gastranaerophilales bacterium HUM_1; assembly: GCA_963646585.1. Taxonomy (GTDB): domain Bacteria; phylum Bacteroidota; class Bacteroidia; order Bacteroidales; family UBA932; genus Cryptobacteroides. Next base: position 19,290 of record CAVIXF010000003.1, read on the forward strand.
CGGCTCCGGCCGTTTTTCAAGATGTTCCCTCAACTTCCTGACCTGCGTCGACTTGCCCGACCCGTCGAGCCCCTCTATCACTATAAGCATATCTCAGATTTCGTATATATCCCCATTTATTGTTCCGCGCCTGCGAAACTTTAATATTCTTTCAAAATGACATAAAAACTCAGTAATTTCGCAGCCTGCAAACTTACAAAAATTTGGGGACATATATGAACGGAAAGATAAACGACAGGAATGGGCGGGGCGTGAAGATTATGGGAATCCTGAACATCACTCCCGACTCGTTCTTCTCCGGGAGCAGGAATATGAGTCCGGACGGGAAAGTTATGACGGGGCAGGCCGTGGAGAGGGCAGCCCGGATGGCGGCAGACGGGGCGGCATATATCGACATAGGCGCGTGCTCCACCCGTCCGGGGTCGGAAAGCGTCAGCGCGGCCGAGGAATGGCGACGGCTGAAAGCGGTGCTCCGGCCGGTCAGGGAGGCGGTTCCGGGAGACGTCAGGATTTCGATAGACACTTTCCGGCGGGACATAATCGCCCGGACGCTCGACGAAATCGGGGAGGTGACGGTCAATGACATATCCGCCGGGGAGGACGACCCGCTGATGCTCGGGGAGGTCGCTGCCAACTCTCTGGAATACATAGCGATGCACAAGAAGGGAATCCCTTCTGATATGCAGACGAGGTGCGACTATGAAAGCGGCGTGACGGCCGCCGTCATCGAGTATTTCCGGAACTTCGCCGCAAAGGCCGGGGAGACGGGCATACGGAACTGGATTCTCGACCCTGGATTCGGATTCGCCAAGACGGTGGAGCAGAACTACGAGCTGTTCGACCATCTGTCCGACTTTCTCGTGTTCGGCCGTCCGGTTCTGGTCGGGATTTCGCGCAAGAGTATGATTTACAAGCCGCTCGGGCTCACTCCGGAAGCTCCGGAAGTCCTCGCCCGCACGACGGAGCTTCACCGCCGCGCCATCGCCGCCGGAGCGTCGATTCTGCGCGTCCACGATGTCGCCGAGGCCGTGTCACTTAACATTAAATAAGTTAGAGCAATCAAGGAGCTGAAGGCCGGTCACTTGGCGGCCTCATCAACCACATAGATGTCCTCGCCGGGAGCGGAGAAGAGGAACTTCTCGCGGGCGAACTTTTCCAGCGAATCGCGGTTGTATTTCAGCTCCCTGATGCGGGAGTCCATCTCGGAGGTCTGCTCGTTGTAGTACTCTATCTGCCTGTCGATGCGGGCGATGTCTATCCCTGCGCGTATCCATCCGAAGAAGGTGTTGCCCGGGCCGGCCGTCCAGGATATGAGAAAAATGACGAGCACGGCCAGAGTCGCCCAGGCGAGCGAACCGTGCCTTCCCTTGAATATGTCCCTAAATTTGCCCAAAACGAAAGATTTGTCCGCAAAAATAATTACTTTTGTCGGATTTTGCGAATGTTTCCGGAACAGTATCCGTAAAAAACCGACAACTTGACGGGACAAAAAATATTGACGGGACAAAATAATCCAGACAAAAAAATATTCCGGACAAAAAAATATTGACATAAAAATATAACTAACATAAACACACGATTATGAAACCTACACTTCTTGTACTTGCAGCCGGAATGGGCAGCCGTTACGGCGGACTTAAGCAGATGGACGGACTCGGCCCGAACGGGGAGACGATCATCGACTATTCAATCTACGACGCCGTACAGGCCGGATTCGGAAAAGTCGTGTACATCGTCAGGGAATATTTCCTTGAGGATTTCAAGAAGCACGTCGCGGAAAGGTACAGCAATGTGAAATGCCTCGACGGCACGCCGCTCCAGTTCGACTTCGTGATCCAGGAGCTCGACAAGATTCCGGCAGGATTCACCCTCAACCCGGAGCGCATCAAGCCTTCGGGCACCAACCACGCCGTGCTTATGGCCAAGGACGTGATTCACGAGCCGTTCGCTGTCATCAACGGTGACGACTACTACGGCAAGGAGTCCTTCAAGGTTCTCGCCGACTGGTTCAAGAAGAACGAAGGATCAAAGGGGAAATATGCTCTCGTGGGCTTCGAGATCGACAACACCCTCTCCGACTCCGGCACGGTTTCACGCGGAATCGGGACGGCCGACGAGCACGGGCTGCTCACCCACGTGGAGGAGCACCACAACGTGATCCGCAAGGAGGACGGGAAAATCCACGCCTCCAACAGCAAGGGCGAAGACGTGATTCTCGACGACAAGGCCCTCTGTTCTATGAATATGTGGGGATTCACCCCGGACTATTTTGCGCAGAGCGAGGAAGTGTTCGTCGATTTCCTCAAGGAGAACATCGGCGAGCTGAAGGCGGAGTTCTACATCCCTTACGCCGTCGACTGCCTCATAAAGAAGGGCACGGCGACCTGCGAGCTCATATCCACTCCTTCCCGCTGGTTCGGAGTCACTTATCAGGCCGACAGGCAGGGGGTTGTGGACAAATTTAAAGAATTTGCGGACAAGGGGGTCTACCCTACTCCTTTATATAAATAGTGACGGGGCGAAGAAAAAGCGGTCTGCCGCGTTGCACGGTTTGTTCAAATCCTCACAACCATTAGGTTGCTGCGGTTTGACCTTCACCGTGCGCCTTGCATCCCATCTTTTTCTTCATCCCCTCTCCTTGAGAATTTTCTTTCAACAGGCAACTCAGGACTCAGAGAACAACAATTTAGGGACTTATGGGATTTTTTAAGCGTAAAGAGATTGCCGGCGGGAAAGGATATGACCTGCTCGGGGCGTGCGGATGGTTCGTGCCTGGCGGTAGGGGCTTCTTCTGGATCGTGATAATGCTGATGCTGGGGGCGATACTCGGGAACTGCGTCACATTGGCGCTTTCCAAGTGGGTTTCAGCCTCGTTCGCATCCGGTTACGGGACGCTTTTCTCCTACCCGGTCTCATTCATCCCGGCGATGATCTACGCGGCGGCCTCGGGACGCGCCAACGCCCTCGGGAATGACGGCGTCGCGCTTGACAGCAGCAACTTCGGAAGGTTCTCCGGATGGACGGTCGCAGTCATCGCCGCCGTCGCCACGCTCGCCGCGGCTTTCGTCAACGACGCATTCAGCCTCGTGCTGCCTCCGATGCCGGAAAGGCTCGAACAGCTGCTTCACGGTCTGATGGCCGGCAGCCCGCTGTGGGTCTCCCTCCTGACCGCAAGCGTGTTCGCGCCGTTCTTCGAGGAGTGGCTGTGCCGGGGAATCATCCTCAGGGGGCTGCTCCAGAAAATCGGGCCGGGCTGGGCGATCGTCATCTCCGCGCTCTTCTTCGCGGTCATACACCTGAACCCGTGGCAGGCCCTGCCGGCTTTCGTCTTCGGCTGCCTTTTCGGATATGTCTATTACAGAACCGGTTCGCTCAAGCTCACGATGCTTATGCACTGCGTGAACAACACTTTCGCGACGCTCGTCAGCAGAATCCCGGGACTTGAGGACACTGACAGCTTCATCGAGCTGATGAGTCCGTGGGCGTACTGGCTCGAATTCGCCGCCTGCCTGTGCATAATCGTCGCGGCGGTTGCGGCGTTCAGCAGCATCGGGATAAAGGACGGGGAGAGGTCGAACTGCGACAGGATAAGCTTCGAATAGTCCGCCGGCCATCCTGCGACCCGGACGAATCAGAGAGGAATATGAATTTTTCAGACATAGCATACTGCTCGGACAAGTACCAGTACACGATGGGAAAGTCCTTCTATGACAGCGGAAGAAAAGATTCCGTGGCGGTCTTCAATATGTTCTACCGGGTCGCCCCCGAGAACAACAACTGGGCGGTGGTCAGCGGCACGGAGGAGGCCGTGGAGATGATTCTCTCGATGGGCGGAAAGCCCGAGTCCTTCTTCGAGAAGTTCCTGCCCGGCGACGAATACGCCGAGTTCCGGAAATATCTCTCCGGGATGCGGTTCACCGGCAATGTCTACGCGATGAAGGAGGGCGAAATCGCCTTCCCGACCCAGCCGATAATCACCGTGGAGGCTCCGCTGATCGAAGCGCAGGTGCTTGAAACCCCGCTGCTGTGCATAATGAACCACCAGATGGCGGTCGCCACCAAGGCTTCAAGGGTGTGCAGGAGCACGAACAGGCCGGTGAGCGAGTTCGGTTCAAGGCGGGCGCACGGCCCGTGGGCGGCGACCTACGGGGCCAAGGCGGCCATCATCGCGGGCTGCGCAGGGACATCCAACGTCCTCACCGGGGCGTATTTCGACTGCGGCTCGACCGGGACTATGGCGCACAGCTATGTCACGACCTTCGGATGTTCGGTGCACGGGGAGTTCGACGCCTTCGACACCTACATCAAGACCCACCGTGGCGAGAACCTCATCCTGCTGATTGACACCTACGACACGCTCCACTGCGGAGTAAAGAACGCGATTCGGGCCTTTCGCGCCAACGGAATCGACGACAGCTACCCGTTCGGCTACGGAGTGCGCCTCGACAGCGGCGACCTCGCCTACCTCTCGGTGGAATGCCGCCGCATACTCGACGACAACGGGCTGAAGGGCTGCAAGATATTCGCGACCAACTCGCTCGACGAGTACCTCATCAGCGACCTTGAGCGCCAGGGCGCGGCGATAGACTGCTACGGAGTGGGCGACGCGATAGCCACAAGCAAGGCCAGCCCCTGCTTCGGCAATGTCTACAAGCTCGTGCAGATTGACGGAAACCCAGTCCTGAAGCGCTCCGAAGACAAGGTCAAGCTCATAAACCCGGGATTCCAGATCACCTACAGGATTCTGAAGCACGACGAGGAGAAGGGCGACATATTCAAGGTGGACGTGACCTGCCTGCGCGGGGATTCGCTCAGCGAAAAGATCGAGCGCGGCGAGGAGATCACGGTCTATGACGAGTACGACCGCTACAAGTTCAAGACCTTCCCGGCCGGAAGCTACACGGCGACGGCTCTCCAGATTCCTGCAATCGCGGAGGGGCGCAGGGTCGCTCCGCAGCGCAGTCTCGGGGAGAAGAAGGAATATTACAAATACACTCTGATGCATTTCAGCCCGTCGGAGCGGCGTCTGATAAACCCGCACTACTATAAGGTTGACATCTCCGACGACCTCTGCGCCAAGAAAAACGAAATCATCAGCCGCCTCGTGAAGGAGATCAACGAATTCAAGGAGATATGAACTCCTAATCCGGGAATATGATTCTTCGGAACATACGGGAATATGATTCAACAGGATACGGACGTAAAACAATGATATGGAAAGAAATACGGCACTCGTCGTCGTGGACGAACTCTACGATTTCATAGACGGCTCACTCGCCTGCATAAACGCGGACAACGCGGTGAAGGAGACCCTGCGCCTCATCGAGGCGAACACAGGCGACCGGGAGGGGGACGAAGAGGTCGAGATACTCGACACTTTTCCGGTACTGTTCATTCGCGACCACCATCCGGCCGACCACTGCTCTTTCACCGGTTTCGGCGGGACCTGGCCGGTGCACTGCGTCGCGGGGACCCGGGGCGGAGAAATCCACGAAGATCTGAAACCATACGCGAGCGAGGAGCTGACCTTCGACAAGGGCTGCGACAGGGACTGCGAACAGTACTCCGGATTCGAGGGGAGGAACAGCGCGGGGCAGTCGCTCGGCGAGATTCTTGAACTGCTCGACGTCCGGGAGGTGCATATCTGCGGAATCGCCACCGAGTTCTGCGTCCGCAACACCTGCGAGGACCTGCTCAAGGCCGGCTTCAAGGTGAAACTCCACACGGGGGCGCTCGCATACGTCAGCGAAGAGGGACACAGCAAGGCCCTCGCGGAGATGAAGGCCGAAGGAATCGACCTTGTCTGAACGAAGAAATTGCCTCTGACATAAGAGACTGAGAAACTTGAAAAAACAAATTGCCTCTGACATAAGAGGATGAAGGGGAGCGGCGGCGGGAACGGGAACGGGCTCCGGAAACAGACTCCGGAAACAAGCGCCGAGAACGGACTCCGGGAAAGGGCTCCGGGAACGGGCTTCGGAAACGGCGCAATGACAAGAACGGACATTTGAAATAACGGATGATACGGAAAGGGATAAGGAAAATATGGCTGCCGCTGCTGGTCGTGGCGTTCGCGGGGTTCCGCCTGTTCGGAACTGACGCGGGGCGCAGCGTATCCGTGCGGCGCACGGCCGACTCCCTTGAGCGTCACCACCGGGCCGACAGCATCTTCGCGCCCAGGAAAGACAGCGTCATCCCGTCCGGAGCCGACAGCCTGAAACACTCCGAGGTCGACAGTCTGAAACACTCCGGTACTGACAGCCTGAAAACAATCCGGGACAGCCTCATAATCTCCGCCGCCGACAGTCTCGCCGGCATTTCCGACAGCATCCCGATGGCCGCCGACAGCATCACGGTGAACCCTGCTGACACAATCCGCATCCCCGACTCGCTCGAATTCAAGGACCCGTTCAAATTCAAATACTACATAGCCCTGCGCGACTCGGCGACACGCGCCTACACCCGCGACACCCTGCTCGCCGCCGGAGACACGCTCGAACTCGCGAGACTCGACTCCCTCTATGTCAAGGACTCCACGGAGATTGCCAAGGCGGCCTTCGACAAATGGTACAGGGGGCTCAGCCGCAAGGAGCGGAAAAGGTACGACTACGAGCAGAAACTCCCCGCGCTTCTCGCGAGGGCGGACAGCATAATGCACCGTCAGGACAGCATCAAGGCCTACAAGGACAGCGTCCGGGAGAACACCCCGCGCATACTCGAGACCTTCGCGTTCCCGGACTCCCTGCAATACAAGCGGATCGTGATCTGGACTGTGGACCAGGACTTCCAGCAGTTCAATTACCAGAAGCAGGACACCAGCTTCAACTACTACTTCTACGACATCCCGCAGTTCCGCAACGACGTCAACCTCACCTGGCAGGGCGTGAGCGGCTCGGCGACGCAGTATTACAACTTCTTCAAGCGCGAAGAGGAGGACAACGCCATATTCTACACCCCCTACCGCGACTACAGCTGTTCCGCGTCCACGCTTCCGCAGTTCAACACCAAGACCCCATACACCGAGCTCGCCTACTGGGGCACGCTCTTCGCCAAGGACGAGAAAGAGGAGATGAACGTCCGCGTCTGGACATCCCAGAACATACTCCCGCAGCTCAACCTCACCCTCGGATACTACAAGTTCGGAGGCAAGGGGATGCTCCAGAGGGAGGATGTCAGCAACAGCAACGCCGTGGTCGGGCTGAACTGGCTCGGGAAGAAATATATGATGCATACCGGCTTCATTCACAACAAGATAACCAAGAGCGAAAACGGCGGAGTCACCGACCTCTCGATGATCCGGGACACGACCCTCGACGCCCGCGAGCTTGCGGTGAACCTGCACGAAGCCTCCAACGAAATCAAAAAGAACACCCTCTTCCTCGACCAGACCTTCCGCATCCCGTTCAATTTCATAAACAGGATCAAGGCGAAGAAGGACAGCACTTTCACCTACTCGGCGGACTCCCTCGACAAGGACATCACGACGGCATACGTCGGCCACAGCAGCACTCTCGACATATACACGAAGAAATATACGGACGCGATAGGCTCCTCCAACCCCGAGGCGGCCGCGTTCTACAACGACGCGTTCTACCTCAACCCCTCCGCGTCGGCGGACTCCCTGAGGACCCTCCGCTTCGACAACAAGGTCTTCATCCGCCTCCAACCGTGGGCGAGCGACGCGGCCCTGTCTAAAATCGACGTCGGAATAGGCGACAAGCTCGCCTCATACTACAGTTTCAATCCGGACGCATATATATCCGGAAAACTCAGGAACACCTACCTCAACTCGGCATACGTCTACGCCGGAGCCAACGGAAAGATACGGAGATATGTCGAATGGGACGCGACGGGGAGATATGTCTTCGCCGGATACGAAGTCAACGACTTCAGCATAAAGGCGAATATGAAGTTCAGCTTCTTCCCTTTCAGACGGGACCGGAAAAGTCCGATAGACCTCAAGGCGCATTTCGAGACCTCGCTGAAGCAGCCGGACTTCTATCAGCAGAACCTCGTCTCCAACCACTTCAGATGGAGCAACGGCTTCGGGAAGACCTCGGTGACGAAAATCGTCGGGGAGCTTGACATACCGCGATGGGAGATGAACGCGTCATTCGGCTACGCCCTGCTCGCGAACAACCTCTACTACGACAACGGCGGGATCATACGCCAGAACGACGGGGCGATGAGCGTTATGAGCGCATATCTCAAGAAGAACTTCACCCTCTGGAAGTTCCATCTCGACAACCAGGCGCTGTTCCAGCTCTCGTCGAACACGGACGTCCTCCCGCTTCCGACGCTCGCGCTGAACCTGAGGTGGTACATCCAGTTCCCTGTGGTCAAGAAGGTTATGGAGATGCAGATCGGGCTGAACACTTTCTTCACGACATCCTGGTACGCCCAGGGGTACAATCCTGTGCTCGGGGTGTGGTACAACCAGAACAGTCAGAAATACGGCAACTGCCCGTACTACGACGCGTTCATCAATGTCCAGTGGTACAAGGCGTGCATCTTCATAAAATTTATGAACGCCGGACAGGGCTGGCCGATGGATACGAAGGACTATTTCACGGCGCACGGGAACATCTACTCGCAGAGGGCCGTGAAGATCGGGATATTCTGGCCGTTCTACATCTCGCCGAACAGGAACGGCAAGGCGACGTCGTCATCCGGAGCCGCCGGCGGAGTCTCCGGCGGGAGAAGCAGCGGAATGAAAAATGCGTCACTTTAGCGCGATACGGAGGCACGGGGAGCTTTTCAGTTTTCTCGCAGGGCTCGCCGGCTCCTGCGCCGTCGCCGCGCTCATCGTGCTCGCGGCCCGTCAGTCCTCGCAGCCTGCGGAGAACCCGTTCGAGGGGCGGGAGTTTGACTGCGTTCTGGATTTAGGGCAGTACAGAATCGGGGACGACGAGACCCTGCTCGCCGGGCTGAGCTACGAGATGCTCCGCGACTTCGCGTCGGAGAACGGATGCACGGTGAATGTCAGGTCTTTCACCCGCAGGGAGAGAAGCCTGGATTCGCTGCGGCTCGGGGCGACCGACCTCGTGGTGCTGCCGAAGTTCGACTCGATAAGGCACATAAGCCACATAGACAGCGTGGTCAAGTCCGTCCCGATCTGCAAGGAGCTGTGCTGGGTGATGCGCGAGAGCGAGCGCGACGGGATGAGGCGTATCAATGCGTGGCTCGGCGACTACACCGGGCGAACGGAGTTCAAGGATATGGTGGCGCGTTTCCGCGCTATGCCGTCCAGCAGCAGGCCGCACAGGTCGTTCATCGAGGAGCAGCGCCTCAGCCCCTACGACAGCATCATCCGCGCCCGGGCGGACAGCATCGGCTGGGACTGGAGGATGCTCGCCGCCGTAATCTACACGGAGTCGAAGTTCGCGATAAACGTCACCTCGAAAGCCGGGGCGAAGGGGCTTATGCAGCTTATGCCGCTGACAGTCAAGGTTTACGGCGTGCGGAACGCGCTTGACCCGGAGGAGAACATCCGCGCCGGAGCGAGTTATCTCGGGCGTCTTGACCGGCTTTTCCGCCGCTACGCCTCCGGGGACGAGCGCCTGAGGTATGTCTTCGCCGCCTACAACGCGGGCGAGACGCGGGTGCTGCGCCGCCTCAACGACAGCGCGGCCGCCGGGCTGTCCGACTCCGCGCTTCTCGCCGACATCGACTCCGCCGCCGTCGGTGCGCTCCGCGCGGCCGTCGATTCAACTGGCGCCGGCGGCCTTCGGGCGGATGCAGATTCGACGCTCACAGACGCGCTCCTGGCGAGTGGGGACACGGCGGGCGCATACAGGACGCAGGCGGGCGCGGCCTCCTTGTCCGCATCAATGCTTCCGGCTTGCGCAGACCCGACGGCCGCGGCCCCGGATTCCGCCACAGATTCCGCCCCGGACAGGCCGGAGACCGACGCCGCCGTCACCGCCTACATCGACAAGATCTTCGAGAACTACCGCAACTTCTGCCGCATCTGCGGGAAGTAGCCGCCGGGGCTCCGGTTCAGTTCATTGTCATAATGACAGATCTGTCAAGGACATCGCCAAGACCCTTCCCGTCAATTCTGATGGAGTCCCATATCTTCATTGAACATTCGTCAAAGGAATACAGAACCTCCCCGTCATCGTGAGTGTCGAAATCACATTGCCAACAGACGAACTTCTCGCTTCTGTCACGCGGCAGGATTTTGAATTCGACAGGCAGAGCCTCGGTATGCAGGCCATAGCAGGTGTCATTGTCAACATAGTAGAAGGCCAGATTGAAACCTATTTTGACAATTTCATACTCGAAAATGTCCCTCGACACAAGCGAATGAGCCTCCTCCTTCGCCTCCGGCCACCAGCCAAGTTCATCTTCATAGAGATGCCGCCCCTCACCATAGAAATTCTCAAGAGCAACCTTTCTGTTTACCGCTTCCATATCTTTCTCTCCTTATTGAATTCGACAATCTTTCTCAACAGACTTTCATATTCGTAACCATACGGCAATGAATTTTTCGGATTATGAGGTCTTCTTCCGACTTCGCCGCCACCGACTGATGGCCACAGATGGGCGTGGGTAGTCCTCTTTCCTCCATTCGCGAACGGTATTATATCTCCGTCAGCATCGAACTTGATGTCTATTGTCATCACAAGTCTGTGTTTCCTGTAAATGGCGACAGTGTTAATCGTCACAATCCCATCCTTATCAGTCTTACCGCAGAGATATATAGGATTTTCCGAATTGGAATTGACCGGTGTATTGTTCTGCATCGGATGCCGCGACTGAACCAGAACCTTATGCCCGTCAATTCGATAAGCCGTATCACTATGCGTCCTTCTGTTTATCGGGACACCACCCTCCGAAGGAATATATGCGCCATTACCTCCCATAGCATACAGATTTATAATTGTCGTTAGGGAAATATATGCTGATGGATTCATATTCTCCGTCCTGTTTTGCTCCATAGCGCACAATCTTCATAGGCTCAAGGACTTCAATCGCCTTCTCATAGCCTTGCATCCATAGACTTGCAGAAAAAGAGTCCTTTCTGATTCCCGTACTATTGACAGCAATCACCGAATGTTTCGGAAACCCGTCGAAACAGAAATCATAACTCCAGGGACGAGCCCAGCTGACATTGGGGATGACGGCAACTCCCTGTTCCTGAAACCAGGCCGCAAGAAGTTTGTTCCGGTAAGAATTCCACAGGACTTCAGGCCTGGTCATATCCGCATAGACGGAATAGTCAGTGGAAATGAGCCCCCAGAATCGTCTGAACATCCCGACATACTTTGAAGGAGTATTCCATACGCAATCGAAGAATCTGTCCCAGATAAAGAAATGAATAGCAGCCCCCGGATTTTCACGAGAAGTTCTCGCCCGGTTGAACGAAATTATCTCTGAAGGAATATCGCCAGTATACGGCTTCACTTTGGGCATCTGATAAATATCAGTATAGAACAGATGCTTACACAATTCGTGTCTTAACGGTAATTTTAAATTTTTCTCCATAAACGAAATTTTATTAAATGATTATAAATAAATCAAATCGGCATATTCCATACAAGGATGCCGTAATAAAACCGGTTATGGAGCTTGTATGCCTTTAAAAAAAATCATACATTTGCAGACGTATCTATGGTTCTGCTGCTCCGGCTCTCATTGAGACTATGTCCTAATAACCGGCAATCAGGACTTTACAGTGCCGCACTGACGGCAATCAGTGCGGCTTTTGCATCTCTTCAATTTTCTACATCGACACCTCCTTCTTTATCGTTTCAAGATTGTCTGCCGTATAAACATTCGGGGTCTCGCATCAAGTCCCCAAGGGTTTATTGCTAAATGCAACAGCTTCTTACATATCACAAATTTAGGCAATAACGCAGGAATCAGCAAGTAAATGAAAAGCAGTTATCAACAATCTTATCAACAAACTCGCATTCAGAAGCTGGTTTCGTGAAAATCTTCGAGAACTACCGCAACTTCTGCCGCATCTGCGGGAAGTAGCCGCCGGGGCTCCGGTTCAGTTCATTGTCATAATGACCGACCTGTCAAGGACATCGCCAAGACCTTTCCCGTCAATTCTGATGGAGTCCCATATCTTTCTCTCTCCTAATCCCAAAATTTGCCTAAAATTTGGGATTACAATCCCAAAAATCACGTAAAATTTGGGATTAGCATTAATTCTCTCTATCTTTGCCGCACACTGGAGAAAGTTCATAGGCTATGATAGACAGAACATTGCAGTCCGTAATCGAAAAAGAGATGTTCCGAGGCAAGGCGATTGTCGTCATCGGAGCGCGGCAGGTGGGGAAAAGCACTCTGTTCAAGATGATTCTGGAACAGAGACCCGAGAAAATCCTCCGGCTCAACTGCGACGAACCGGAAGCCAGGGCTATGCTGACGGAGGCGGGGACATCCGATCTGAAACTGATCGTGGGACAGAACCGAATCGTGATGATTGACGAGGCGCAGTCCGTCCCGGGAATAGGGATGACATTGAAGCGGATGATTGACAATTTCCCAGAGGTCCAGCTGCTCGTCACCGGTTCATCCTCATTTGAGCTGCAGAACAAGCTGAACGAGCCGCTCACCGGACGGAAGTATGAACACCGTCTTTTCCCTCTGTCCTCTGCGGAGATTTGCGCCGCCGAAGGCGTTCTGCAACTGCGTCAGACACTTGAGCAGAGGCTTGTATATGGCTCGTATCCGGAAGTGTTCTCCCGTCCGGAGGAGGCGAAACAGATACTGATGGACATTGCCGGGAGCTATCTCTACAAGGATCTGCTCGCCCTGGAGGACATCCGCCGTCCCGTCCTGCTCGAGAAACTGCTGATCGCGCTTTCACTTCAGCTGTCCTCGGAGGTTTCCTACAACGAACTCGCGCAGACTGTGGGGACTGACAACAAGACCATCGAGAAATACATCGACCTGCTGGAAAAATGCTTCGTCATATTCCGCCTCAACGGGTTCAGCCGGAATCTCGGGACGGAGCTGAAGAAAAGCAAGAAAATCTATTTCTATGACAACGGGATACGCAACGCCATACTCCAGAACTTCGCCCCCCTCGCCGTGAGGCAGGACACCGGGGCGCTGTGGGAGAATTTCGTCATAAGTGAAAGGATGAAAATGAACCACTACTCAGGAAACTTCGCCAAAAGCTACTTCTGGAGAACGACCGGACAGCAGGAAATAGACTACATCGAAGAAAAGGACGGGCGTTTCACCCTCTTCGAGATGAAATTCAACCCGAAGAAATCAACATCAAGGCTGCCGAAGGCGTTCATCGAAACCTACGATGTCGAAAAGACGGCGGTCGTCACCCCCGCCAACTGGACCGACTGGCTGCTGTGACAGCCGGCGACACCGTAAGTCACACGGCCGCCAGGTTATGGGTATGCCAACTCCGTTCCGATTCTCACTCCTCCTCAAGCGCGTCCCAGAGAGATTCCATCTGACGGCGGTCTTTCTTGGTGGGGCGGCCTGTCCCACGGTCACGTTTGAGAAAGAATGTCTCGACCGGGGCGTGCAGCTTGTCGAGCTCGGACTGCGGAGTGAGATTCTCCGCGAACTGCGGGACGGCCTTCGCGCCCTGACGCTTGTCGACAGGCTCTACGACTCGGTAGGTGTAGGTCACCGCGCCCTTGCGCACCACAATGACGTCACCGCGCCGCACCGCCTTAGACGGTTTGACGTCGGCTCCGTTCAGGCGGATTTTTCCGCCGTTGCAGGCGTCGGTGGCCTCCGTGCGCGTCTTGTACGCACGGATTGACCACAGAAACTTGTCTATCCGGACTTCTTCCATAAAAGGAGTTCTCTTTAAGCAAACATCCACACGCAAATGTGGCAGGCAGACTGTCATAAAAGGATGCAGTGCAAGGCTTGCGACGCAGTTCAAACCGCAGCAACCTTTCGG
>CAVIXF010000004.1:0-27160 GCA_963646585.1 Candidatus Gastranaerophilales bacterium HUM_1
AATATAAAACTCCCAACTATGCCAAAAGGCGGAGTACTCCGCCTTTTGGCATAGTTGTTGGGTAACGGAGTGTCTCTTTGTACATATCAGGATACAAATTGTAATAAATCGCTGATTTATTGCAATTTGGACTGTCAGGACCGTCTTGTCCTGCAAGTAGTGTAAAACAAACATATAAAGATGAAGAAAGTAATTGCTATCAGCCTTATGGCCGCGCTTCTTTCCCTTATGCCGCTGGAGGGGTTCGCCCAACGGCGGGAGAAGAAGACGGACAAGGAGGCTCCCAAGACCGAGGTTCAGCTCATTCTCGAAGAGGCGGATTCGGCCGAGGCTCCGGTGGTGATTTCGCTGGAGCAGGCTCTGAAGATCGCGCTGAGCGAGAACATCTCCGTGAAAGTCGCCGACAAGGAGATCGAGCGGACCAAGTACGCCAAGAGGGGCACCTACGCGGCCCTCTTCCCGCAGGTGGACGCGAGCGGCGCCTATCAGAGGACAATCAAGAAACAGGTGATGTATATGGACTTCGATATGAGCAGCCTCGGCGGCGGCGCGAGCGCGGGCGGCAGCTCCTCCGGCAGCGGTGAAAGCTCCGGCGAAGGCTCGGGTTCGGGAACTTCGGGCTCCGCGTCCTCCGGCAGCTCGAAATCCTCCTCCAGCGGTCTTGAAGTCGGCCGTTGGAACACCTGGAGCGCGGGAATCTCCGCTTCGATGCCCGTAATCAACGCCCAGCTCTGGAAAAGCATAAAGATCTCCGGTATGGACGTGGAGCTCGCCGTCGAGAAGGCTCGGGCGTCGCGTCTGGATATGGTCAGCCAGGTCAAGAACGCCTACTACGCCGTCCTCTTCTCCAAGGAGGCTTTCAACGTATATAAAGAGGTATATGAGAACGCGATGACCAACTACGCGGAGACCGAAAAGAAATATAACGTCCAGAAGGCCACCGACCTCGACATCGCCCGCGCCAAGACGACCGTCGCCAACGCCATTCCTAACGTCTACAACGCCGAAAGTTCGATAATCCTCGCCCTGTGGCAGCTCAAGGCGGTTATGGGCATAGACCTGGAGATGAACATCGACGTCGAGGGGACGATAGGGGACTATTCCGAATATATGACTTCGGACATAACGGCTTCGGACGAAATATCCCTCGACCGCAACTCCACGATGAGGCAGCTCGCCATTCAGGCGGAGGAGCTCGCGCACAGCATCAAGGCGCAGCAGTACGCCTACATCCCGACCCTCGCCCTCGCGTTCAACTACAGCTACAACGCGATGACCAACGACTTCAAGTTCAACGAATATAAATGGACTCCGTACTCCTATGTCGGAGTGAGTCTCTCCATTCCTATCTTCTCGGGCGGAAAACGCCTCAACCAGGTGCGTCAGGCGCGCAACAGCTACGAGCAGATGCAGCTTCAGAGAACCTCGACCGAGCGCAACCTCAGGATATCCATCCGCCAGTCGCTCAACACGATGGAGACCAACGTCAAGAGCTATGACGCGGCGCGTGACGCCGTCGCCTCCGCCGAAAAGGCCTACAGCATAGCCGAAAAGTCCTACGAGGTGGGCCGTGCGACCCTCACCGACCTCAACGACGCGCAGCTCGCGCTCACGCAGGCGCGTCTCGCGGAGTCGCAGGCGGTCTACAACTTCATCGTCGCCAAGACGCAGCTCGAACAGACCCTCGGCCGCGACTTCACCGAATAGCGCGGATTTTCAGAACGGATTCTCAGGTTTGGAACAATCAGGAAAAAACAACGGAAAATGAATAATACGATCAAATTTATTGCGCTCGCGGCGTCGGTTCTCGCCGCGGCATCTTGCGGGAACGGAGAGAAGGCTTCCGGGAAGGCGGCCGCCGCAGAAACAGTCGAGACCGCTCCGCTCGTGAGCGTGGTGACGGTCAGCAGGCAGGACGTCCCTCAGACTTCGGTCTACACCTCGACGGTGGAGCCTTACGCGAAGAACAACATAGCTCCGCAGACCTCTATGCGAATCAGCAGGATCAACGTCGAGGTCGGCGACTTCGTCAAGAAGGGGCAGACCCTCGCCGAGATGGACAGGCTCCAGCTCCAGCAGGCCGAACTCCAGATGAAGAACAACGAGACCGAGTACAAGCGTCTCAAGGGGCTTTATGAGGCCGGCGGACTCTCGAAGTCGGACCTCGACGCGATAGAGCTTTCCTACAAGGTCAGCAAGACCTCCTACGACAACCTTCTCCAGAACACCGTGCTCCGTTCGCCGATTGACGGCGTGGTGACCGCGAGGAACTACGACAAGGGGGATATGTACTCTATGGGTCAGCCGATCTACACCGTCGAGCAGATTGTTCCGGTGAAGCTCCTCGTCGGAATCTCCGAGAGCGAATACACCAAGGTGAAGAAGGGCGCGGGGGTCGACATCACCGTGGACGCGTTCCCGGGCAAGGTCTTCGCCGGCAAGATCAACCGCATATACCCGACAATCAACGAGTCCACTCACACTTTCAATGTCGAGATAGTCGTTCCGAACAAGGACAAGGTTCTCCGTCCGGGTATGTACGCCCGCGTGACCGTTCAGTTCGGGGTGAACCGCAGCGTGGTCGTTCCGGACACCGCCATCGTGAAGCAGACCGGCTCCGGCGAGAGGTTCATCTACATCCTCAACTCCGACGGCACCGTCACCTACCAGAACGTGAAGCTCGGCCGCCACATCGGTTCGTCCTGCGAGATTCTCTCCGGCGTGCCTGACGGGGCGAAGGTCGTCACCGAGGGACAGGTGCGCCTGAAGGACGGAATCAAGGTCACCGTCGCGAAATAGTCCGGACTGTTCCGGAACGGCGTCCGGCTTCAATCGGAATCAGAAATGAGAACGACTCCCGGACGCTCAATAAGTTGGGATATATCGGAAAATTAAGTTAAACACAGATGAGCATATACAGAAAAGCGGTAGACAATCCGGTGACGACGGCCCTCGTGTTCACGGCCTTCGCCATATTCGGAATATTCTCGCTGATGAACCTCTCCATCAACAACTACCCGGACTTCGACGCGAACACCATTATGGTGATGTCGTCCTATCAGGGCGCGAGCGCGGAGGACATCGAGACCAATCTTACCAAGGTGCTGGAGAACGCCCTCAACGGTGTCAGCGACCTCAAGCATATAACCTCCCAGTCAAAGGAGAACGTCTGCATCATAACCCTTGAATTCGAATACGGCGTCGACATAGAGGAGGCGACGAACAATGTCCGGGACAAGCTGGATATGGTCAACTCCTCCCTGCCGGACGGAGCCTCTGTCCCTATGATATTCAAGTTCAGCGCGGACGATATGCCGATTCTCATCTACTCGGCGACGGCGAACCAGAGCATTCCGGCACTTGAGAAGATCCTGGACGACAAGGTCTCCACTCCGCTCGCGAGGGTTTCCGGAGTGGGAACCGTCTCCGTGACCGGTGCGCCGCAGCGTGAGATTCAGATCTACTGCGACCCGAACAAGCTCCAGGCCTACGGGCTTTCGATTACGGGAATATCCTCCGTCCTCGCCTACGAGAACAAGAACGTGCCTTCGGGCAACATAGACATAGGTTCGGACACCTACACCCTCCGCATCGAGAAGGAGTTCGACAGCGCGGACGAGATGCTTGACGTGGTGGTCGGCTACTCCGGCGGCGAGGCGGTCTATCTCCGCGACGTCGCGACCGTGGTCGACGGTCTGGAGGAGAAGTCGCAGGAGGCCTACACCAACGGAGTGCAGGGTGCGCAGATCATCATCCAGAAGCAGTCCGGGGCCAACACCGTGAACGTCATCAGAAAGGTGAAGAAGACGATGGCCCAGATTCAGGAGACCCTGCCTTCGGACATCAAGGTCACGACGGTGGTCGACAGCTCCCGTAACATCATCAACTCCATCAACTCCCTGAAGGAGACCATCATAATCACCTTCCTCGTGGTCGCGCTGATCGTGTTCCTCTTCCTCGGAAGGTGGAGGGCGACGTTCATCATCGTGCTCGCTATTCCGATCTCCCTGCTCGCGTCCATAGTCTATCTGTTCGCGACGGGCAACACCTTGAACATCATATCGATGTCCGCCCTGTCAATCGCGATCGGTATGGTCGTGGATGATGCCATCGTGGTTCTGGAGAACGTCACGACCCACATCGAGAGGGGCGAGAAGCCGAAGGAGGCGGCCGTGCACGGGACCCAGGAGGTCGGCATCTCAGTCGTGGCATCGACGCTCACGATGCTCGCCGTGTTCCTCCCGCTCACGATGATCCAGGGTATGTCCGGAATTATGTTCCGCCAGCTCGGATGGATCGTGTCGATCATTATGATCGTCTCCACGGCCGGCGCGCTCACGCTCGTGCCTATGATGTGCTCGCGTATGCTCCGGCTCAAGCTCACACACGGGAAGTTCTACACCTTCTTCTTCGGAAACTTCAACAAGTTCATCGCTTGGATAACAAGGGGTTACGGGCATATTATCCACTGGGCGGTAAGGCACAGGGTCGGAGTGATATGCGTCGCTATGGCCGTGTTCGTCGGCTCCATCCTCGCCTATCTCCCGACGATGAAGACTGAATATTTCCCTCAGTCCGACTCGGGCCGTCTCCGCGCCACCATCGAGCTGCCTGTGGGAACGGGTCAGGACGTGACCCGTGAGCTCGCCGCCGAAATCTATCAGAAAGTAACCGCTGCGGCTCCGGAAATCCGGGTCTACAGCTACTCGCTCGGTCAGGCCGACTCCGACAACGCCTTCGCGTCGATGCAGAACAACGGTACGCACGTCATCTCCGTGAACATCGACTGCGGAAGTATGGAGGACCGCGTGCGCTCGTCTTCGGAGATCGCCGACGAGATGAGGGCGGTGCTCGCAAGCTACCCTCAGATCAAGAAATACACCGTCACCGAGGGCGGAATGGGTATGGGCGGCTCCACTTCAGTGAAACTGGAGGTCTACGGCTACGACTTCACCAAGACCGACGCTATAGCCGCGCAGCTCTCGGCGAAACTGAACGCGAGCGACGCCTTCTCGCAGGCTGTCGTGAGCCGTGACGAATACACTCCGGAGTACCAGGTGGACTTCGACCGCACCAAGCTCGCCCTCAACGGGCTGAACAGCACCACGGCGGCTTCGGCCGTCAGCGCCGCGATCAAGGGCTCCGTGCAGTCGTTCTACCGTGAGGACGGAGAGGAGTACAACATCCGCGTCCGCTACGCCAAGGAGTTCAGGACGAGCGTCGACGACATCGAGAACATCGTGGTCTATTCTCCGACCGGAGCGGCCATCAAGGTCAAGGATCTCGGAAAGGTGGTCGAGACTTCGACCCCTCCTACGATCGAGAGGAAGGACCGTCAGCGTCTTGTCACCGTGACCGGATATGTCGCGAGGGGATTCGCCCTCTCGGATGCAGTGACCGTCGCCAATCAGGCGATAAAGGACACCGCCATCCCGTCCGAGATTTCAGTGGCCGTCGCCGGTGACATCGAGGATCAGCAGGACACCTTCAGCGACCTGATCACGCTGCTCATCCTCATCGTCATACTCGTCTATATGGTGATGGCCTCCCAGTTCGAGTCGCTTATGAGTCCGTTCGTCATAATGTTCTCCATTCCGTTCGCGCTCACCGGAGTCGCTCTCGGCTGCTGGCTCACCGACACCGCCATCGGAGTTATGGCCCTTATCGGAGTCATCATCCTTATGGGTATAGTCGTGAAGAACGGTATCGTGCTCATCGACTACACCATCCTGCTTCAGGAGCGGGGATATGAAGTCAAGGAAGCCGTGGTCACGGCCTGCAAGAGCCGTCTCCGCCCTATCCTTATGACGACGCTCACGACAGTGCTCGGTATGGTGCCTATGGCTATCGGAACGGGCGAGGGTTCGGAGATGTGGCGTTCGCTCGGTATCACGGTGGCCTGGGGTCTTACGGTCTCCACGCTCGTGACCCTCGTCATAATCCCGACGATCTACACCTCGTTCGTCGAGGCCGGCAACCGCCGCCGCGCCCGCAAGGCAGCGAAGTAGAAGGAGTGTACCGGGGTACTCGACTGATGAAAAAAGAGATATGGGCCAAAAAGACAAACAAAAGAAAGATGAAATCAATATTCATAGCATACAATCAAGCCTACAATATGGAGCTCGCCGACATTCTTGAGGAGCAGGGCTGCAGGGGCTACACGATGTGGAACGAAATCACCGGGCGCGGCTCCGAGACCGGAGACCCGCACCAGGGCAGTCACGCCTGGCCGACGCTGAACAACGCGATGCTCGCCGTCGTGCCGGACGAAAAGGTCGACGGCATTTTAGCCGGTCTGGAGGAAAAGAACAGGGAATACCCGGAGCTTGGCCTCCGGGCCTTCGTCTGGAATGTCGAAAAATATTTCTGACAGGCATTCCGGGAGGATTCTCTGGCAGGCGTGCAGAAATAATTGCGGGGACGGACTGCCTGCGTAACGCGGCAATGCGCCTTTTATGGCGGTCCGCTCAACTTTGTCTATATTCAGAGGGGGTCATCCCGGTTTTGGCCTTGAAAAAGCGGTAAAAGGTTGTCTGATTGGGAAAATTCAGCTCATAGACAATCTCCTTGATGTTCATCTCCGAATACTTCAGCAGGTTCTTCGCCTCCAGGATGACGAACGAGTCGATCCATTCGTGGGCCGACTTGCCGCTGACGGACTTGACGAGTTTTGAAAGATATTTCGGCGTGAGAAAGAGCTTGTCGGCATAGAACGACAGGCTCCTTTCTTTTGTGTGGTGGTCCCTCACGAGCATAAGGAAGTCCTCGAGAATCATCCGCGAGCGCGTCGAGCTGTTGTCCTCCGGCCTGCTGACGGCCGACAGCCGATCCGCCCACATCGCCCCCATCAGGTAGAACACCGACGAAATCAGAGCCGCCACCGAGTCCTTGATGTTCGGCAGCGCGAGCGAGGACATCTCCCGGATGAGGTCGAAGTATTTGCGGCACAGCTCCCTTTCGGTCTCGTCGATGATGACGCAGGGGGTCTCCATCAGCCGGATGCTCTCGTTGTAGAGCTTGCTGAAATCGAAGCGCGTGCTCGTCATCAGGTCCTCGGAGATGGCGACGACGACGAAGTGCAGGGATTTCTTCTCCTTCGGGTCTATTCCCGTGACCCTAACTATGTTGCCGGGGGTGTAGATGAACATAGCCCCCTCCTGCGCCGTGAACCTCTTCAGGTTTATCTCGATTTCGAAAGTCCCCTCCAGACAGAAGAACGCGAGGAAGCCGTGGAAGCGGCAGGGATATTCGATGATGTCCATCTTGGACTCGTAGTGCATCTCCGCGAGGAAGAGGTCGTCTGACAGATTGTCATTCACGTTGGAATACGGGAACTGTTTCCTCAGCTCCCTGATGTTCAATTCTCTGTATGTCGCCATATTTCTACATCCATATTTCTTCAAAAACAGCTTACAAAAGTATTCATAAAATCTTAAAAAGTCGTTTTTTTCGTCTTATTGTATATTTTAGACCCCCTTTTGATATACAATTTTCCCCCTCTATGGCAACAATTTTGAAGCCAAGGGCGGCGCATCCGGGCGGAGTTCTTCTGTCCGATGCTGTCAGGTAAATAATTAAAACATATAATAAAATGAGAAAAACGATGTGGATTATCGCCGCAGGGCTTTGTGTGCTGCCGGTTTGCGCCGGTGCGCAGCAGGTCCTCACGCTTGACGACTGCAAGCAGATGGCGATCGAGAACAACAACTCGCTGAAGACGGCGGAGCAGAAAGTGAAGATCGCGGGCTATGACAGGAACATAGCCCTCGCCAACTATTTCCCGAAAATCACGGCGACCGGAGCTTACGCCTGGACGAGCCGCGAGATAAAGCTCATCAGCGACGAGCAGGCGGAGACGCTTCAGGGGATGGGCACGGCGCTTCAGAGCGACGTCACCAAGCAGGTCAAGACGCTGATGGCGGATCCTGACGTGATGAGCAAATATATGAGCGACGCGGCTTTCCAGAAAATCATCGGAGCTCTCCAGTCGGCGGACATCGCGACCCCGATCAACGCGATAGGACAGCAGCTCACCGACGCTCTGACTCTTGACACGCACAATCTCACCGGAGCGGTCGTTTCAGTCCAGCAGCCTCTGTTCGTGGGCGGAAAGATCGTGGCCTCCAACCAGATGGCGAAATATGCCGAGGAGCTGGCGAAGTCGCAGTATGACACCGAGCACGCTAAAGTGATAGTCGACATCGAACAGGCGTACTGGCAGATTGTCTCCATCGCCGCGAAGAAGAAGCTCGCCGAGAACTACGCTGACCTGCTCAAGCAGATGGGCAAGGACGTGGACGCGCTCGTGGCCGAGGGTTTCGCGACCCCGTCCGACGCGCTCACGATCAAGGTGAAGACCAACGAGGCCGAGATGCTGCTCACCAAGGCGACCAACGGACTCGCCCTCGCGAAGATGCTGCTCTGCAAGGAGTGCGGTCTTCCGCTTGACAGCGAGGTGACTCTCGCCGACGAATCCCTGGACGCGATTCCGGTGCCTCAGATGAGCCCGGTGATGAGCGACGAGGAGGTCTATGCCGCAAGGCCGGAGATAAAGAGCCTCAATCTGGCGAAGAAGATCTATGACAAGAAAGTCGCCGTGGTTCGCGCCGACGGACTTCCTACCGTGGCCCTGATGGCGAACTACGCGATCACCAACCCGAGCGTGTTCAACGGCTTCCAGAAGAAGTTCGGCGGATTCTTCTCCGCAGGCGTGGTCGTGAACATCCCGATTTTCCACGGGACCGAGGCTATCCAGAAGACCCGCAAGGCGAAGGCCGAGGCCGTGCTCACCCAGTACAAGCTTGACGACGCGAAGGAGATGATTTCGCTTCAGGTCGCGCAGCTCCGTCAGCAGGAGGGCGAGGCTCTCGCGAAGCTCACCACCGCCGAGAGCAATCTTGAGAACGCAGAGGAGAACCTCCGCGTGGCGACCGCCGGCTGGAACGAGGGTATGATAGCCTCCAACGTGGTGCTTCAGGCGCAGACCGCCTGGCTTCAGGCTCATTCGGAGTACATCGAGACCGGTGTGGAACTTCAGATGTGCTCTGTAAACCTCGCCAAAGCCGAAGGAAGATTGTAATATCTGTTGATATAAATAACTGAAAATAATAAAATTACAATACAATGGAAAAGACTCAGAAAAAAGGCAACCTGCTTCTCGGAATAATCGTGCTGGTTGCGCTCATCGCAGCTGTGGCTGTGCTCGGAATCATCTTCTCAAGGCCTAAGGAAGCCGTAATCCAGGGCGAGGCCGAGGCCGCCGAATACCGCATCTCCGGAAAGGTTCCGGGACGTATCGACGCGTTCTATGCTAAAGAAGGCGATATGGTTCACAAGGGTGACACCCTTGTTCTGATTGACTCGCCGGAAGTACGCGCAAAGCTCGCGCAGGCCAACGCTGCATACGCCGCAGCCGCAGCGCAGCGCAACAAGGCCAACAAGGGCGCCCGCGAGGAGGAGATTGCCGGAGCTTACGAGATTTACCAGAAGGCTCTCGTCGGCAAGGACATAGCGAAGAAGACGCTCGACCGCGCCACGAGACTGCACGAGCAGAAGGTAATCAGCGACCAGAAGTTCGACGAGGCGACCGCCCAGTACAACGCCGCCGCAGCCACCGCAGAGGCCGCGAAGTCACAGTACGATATGGCTGTGAAGGGAGCGCGCGAGGAGGACAAGGCCGCTGCCATAGCGCTTGTCGACAGGGCGAACGGAGCGGTTATGGAAGTGAAGTCCTACCTTTCCGAGCTCAAGCTCACCTCGCCGGTTGACGGCGTGGTTTCAGCACGCTACCCGCACGTGGGCGAACTTGTCGGGACCGGTTCTCCGATTATGACCGTCACCGACCTCACCGATATGTGGTTCACCTTCAACATCCGCGAGGACAAGCTCCACGCCCTCAAGTCCGGTGACAAGCTCCGCCTGAGCATCCCGGCCCTGGACGGCAAGGAGATCACCGCGACAGTCACCTACATCGCCGCCCGCGAATCCTACGCGACCTGGAGGGCCACCAAGGAGACTGACAGCTATGATGCGAAGACTTTCGAGGTTCGCGCTGTTCCGACCTCTCATATCGAGGGGCTGCGCCCGGGGATGACCGCCATAATCGTACGGGGCAAATAAAAGGCGGTCTGACTGCGTTGGACGGCTTGTTCAAATCCTCACAACCGACAGGTTGCTGCGGTTTGACCATCACCGTCCGCCTTGCATCCCATCCTTTTATTTCCCCCTAATCCCGGTGTTTTCGTAAACAAAGAGCCCACTTGAAAAAGTGCCTTTTGTCACCTTTTATCCACTTTAGAAGTGTCTGTGAGGAATATATTTTTCAAAAATTGACTTTTAAACGGACTCATAGAATAATGAAGTTGAAAACTCCTTTTCGGGAACACCTGTGAAACACTCATTATGAACAAAAGTATTTGGAAAGTTATGCGGCGTGAGCTCGGGATTATCCGCCGCAAACCTGTCTACCTGCTCGGATCGGTGGGAATGATGGCGGTCTGCTGCCTTTTCTACCTGACATTCTTCAAGGCCGGCCTGCCTGAAAAACTGCCGATCGGAGTGGTGGACTTTGACAACTCATCCCTGTCACGCAACTTCTGCAGCCAGCTCGACGCCACGCAGCTCGGAAAAGTCGTCCATTTCGACAGCTTCACCGAAGCCCGCGACGCGATGCAGACGGGCGAAGTGGCTTCACTCTGCGTAATCCCGAAAGATATGGCCGCAGACGTCTATGCCAACCGCCGCCCGACCTTCACCTACTATGTGAACTCGCTCTATATGATAGCCGGGGCGCTGAGCTACAAGGACGTGCTCACGATGGTGACTCTCACCGGCGGAGCCGTCCAGCGGGAGGTTTTCCGTGCGAAGGGATATGCCGACGGGCAGATTATGGGTCTGATTCAGCCGATCGTGATTGACGAACACCACATCGGCAACCCGATGACGAACTACAACATCTACCTCAACAACATCATCCTTCCAGGCCTGCTCTGCCTGAGCATAATCTTCGTGCTGATTTTCGCGCTCGGCTCGGAGCTCCGCTACGGCACTTCGGCCGAGCTGATGGAGGCCGCTGACGGCTCCTTCGCCGCCGCGCTCGTCGGAAAGCTCACCCCTTACACTCTGATATATCTCTTCCTCGGTCTCCTGATCGATTTTCTGCTGTACGGAGTGTGCAAGTTCCCGGTGGCGGGAAGCGTCGGCAATATGATGCTGCTGATGGTGGTGTTCATCCTCGCCTGCGAGGCCGTTGCCGTGACGATTGTCGGTCTGCTTCCGACTCTCCGTTTCGCGCTGAGCATCGCCGCCCTCTTCACCATACTCGGCTTCTCTTTCTCCGGATTCACGTTCCCGGTCGAGGCGATGCCTAAGGCGATACAGGGCATAGCGGTTCTCTTCCCGCTGCGCTTTTACTATCTGGCGTATGTCCAGGAGGCGATTTTCGGGACCGGACTCGGCGACTGGTGGCCGTACCTCGTCTATCTGCTGCTCTTCCTCGTCGGCCCTCTCTGCGTGGGCGGCCGTCTCAAGGGGGCGTGGGTCAACAGGAATTTTGACAAATGACGACGGGCATATATCAATGATATATAAGAATATGCAATTATGCTGAAAGAATTAAGACGAATATTCGCGGATTCATACGTCCTCATCATATTTCTTCTCGGAGGATTGATCTATCCGGTGATATACGGACTCATATATTATAAGGGAGTGGTCGACGAGATGCCGGTGGCGGTCGTGGAACTGAGCCAGAGCGCGGACAGCCGACGTTTCATACAGAAGATCGACGCGACCCGCGAGGTGGACGTCGCCTACAAGTGCGCGTCTATGGCGGAGGCACGCAAGCTTATGGAGGAGCGCAAGGTTCACGGAATCGTGCTTTTCCCGAAGGACTACGGCGACCGTCTCGCCAAGATGGAGCAGGGGACGATTTCGACCTACGCCGATATGGCGAGCTTCCTCTATTACAAGAACATAACGATGGCGGTCAACCACGTGATGATTGACGAGCTGCACACTATCGAAAAGTCCCGGTTCGCTTCGCTCGGAATGACCGACGAGTCAATCGCGCAGCTTGTGGAGGCGATTCCGACGGAGGAGAGCATCCCGTTCAACACGAACTGGTCGTTCCTCATCTTCTTCCTCTCCGCCGCGCTTCTCCTGGTCATCCAGCAGACTATGTTCTTCGGGGTGAGCGTGATGAACGGCTCGATGCGCGAGGGGCGCGTGACCCACGACGGTTCGCTGATAGGCAGGGCCGCAGCGTACTCACTGGTCTATGTGGGCATAGCGGTCTACTGTCTGCTGCTCGTCCCGGCGATGTTCGGGATGCCGCAGAGGGGGCAGCTCTGGGATATGCTCGCTCTGATTTTCTTCTTCATCATTGACTGCGTGGCGTTCAGCTTCACATTCAGCCGCTTCATCCACCACAGGGAGACGGTATTCGTGGAACTCCTCTTCGTGTCTTCCATCTGCCTCTTCCTCAGCGGGACGATATGGCCGGTAAGCTCGATGCCGCCGTTCTGGAAGGCCGTGTCCTGGGTTTTCCCTTCGACTTTCGCCATCCAGGGCTTCCACGCCATCAACAATGCCGGATGCACGCTGGCGATGATACGCCCGCAGCTCATCGGACTCATCTCCCAGTTCGCGTTCTACGCCTGCACCGCGTTCATTATGGACATCAGCGAGCGCAACCACTACCGCACCCGTCTCCACGAACTGATGGAGCGCCGTCACCGCCTGATAGTCACCCGCATAGGAGCCCTCCGCCGCAGCGAGCAGCCAGAACCCGCCGCCGAGTAAAAAGCGACAAGGCCTCATCAGAGGCCCGTCCGGGCCGGATAAAAAAGATGCAGTGCAAGGCTTGCGACGAGGATAAAACCGCAGCAACCTGTCGGTTGTGAGGATTTTATCAAGGAGCGTAACGCAGCAATGTGCTTTTTTATCCCTCCGGGGGGGGGTAAAGTCTCGAAAAAAATGTTTAACTTGCGCTCCGGTTTTCGGACGCAAAAGGTTAATGACGCGGAACTGTAACAACAAAATATTGACGCACAGTCTTTTAATGCGGAAAGCGGCAGCGATTCTCCTGCCGCTTTCCGTCTTGCTTTCCTGCACCGGCAAGGTTGAAACGCCCTCCGTCGGGCCGAAAGACGACGATTCCGAGCAGGAACTTGTCGTCGTCGACGGGAAAGTGACCTTCAAGCTGAGCCTCGACAAGATTCCCGAGGAGTACTTCCTCTGCGGAGTCCTGTCGGCCGACCTCTCCGGAAGGACGGTGAGGGTCGGCGGCAAGGATTACCCTGTCCAGAAATCCACTGGGGGGGGGTTCTATGCGCAGATAGATGAATCGCCTTTCGGCAGCTATTCCGCCGCGCTCCTCTCCGACGGCTCGGACTCCTTCTACGGAAGCTCCCCTTACAACGACATCCGCCTTCCGCGTACGATCTTCCCCGCTGACGCCGGGAAATACGCCGCGATTCCGCTTTTCTGCGAATGGAAGGAGGGCGACGGCCCGGTTCTCGGGTTCACCGCGCCCTACTCGCTGCTGCGGCTCAAATGCGACGGCGCGGAGACAGTCTCGGCGGCCCTTTCCTCCGACTCTCCGCTCACCGGCACATTCTCCTACATAAGGTCCCAGAACACCTACACGACCTCGTCGGCACAACGCCGCGTCATAGTGAACTGCGACGGAGCGGCTGACCTCTCCGGAGGCCTCCCCGTCCTGCTCCTTCCGGGCGTGGACGCGAAACTGAAAGTGCGGCTCTGCGACGCGTCATCCAAGATGTCAGAGCAGGAGCTGAGCGTCTTTCTGGCGGCCGGGCAGGCGAAGACCGTCACCCTCACGCACAATCCGGCCTCGAACCTCGTCTTCTTCGAGGGCTTCGACCGCTGCGTCTGGGGCGGCAACCCCGTCGAGGGCACTGACGGGTTCACACCCTGGCAGAGCGTCGGCACGAAAACCGGCGGCGCGGACTGCACCGGCCGCGAGGACGCGTCCTTCTCCTGCGCAAGCTCCTCTGCGGGCGCGGGATATGTTCAGGACTCGTTCGCCGAAAGCTCGCCTGCCGTCGAGGAGTCGTCCTATATGTCGGCCGCATATGTCCGGAGCAGGGGCTTCGACCGCTACAATCATCTTCTCCGCGTCCAGGAATACGACGGCTGCGTCTCCGCCGGCACGGTCGGGTTCAACCGGGGCTGGGTCAGAATCAAGTCTTTCGCCGCGCTTGAAGGCCTGTCGGACGTGACTGTCAGGTTCAATATATGTCTGCAGCCGGGATGCACCGACGTCATAGACTTCCGCGCCGAGGGCGGCGGAGTGATAACTGCGGCGAAAGTGGACGGTAATGCTTTCACCGGCCCGGACTATCTGACCCACAAGGGCACGGTCTCCAACTTCCGTATGGCCGCCGGCGACGTTCTCGACGTTCCGACCTCGCTCTCCTCCGGGATGAAATGGCAGGCCGTCGAGGTCACGGTCAGGGGCGCGTCCGAGACGACCGTCCTCGCCTGGCTCGCCGAGACGAACGAAACCAAGATCAACGGCTACTGGCTGGACGAAATCTCCGTGGAGAAAGTCGCCGGCTCGTGGGACAGGAACGCCGCCGGCTCCCTGCGGCTGCTCTACTGGAATATACAGAACGCGATGTGGGGCGATCAGGGGAACAACTACGACAACTTCGTCGCCGAAGTGAAGAAATATGACCCGGACGTATGCGTCTGGTGCGAGGGGCGCTCCAACTACCTCACCGGAACCGCGACCTTCAACAGTGACAACCCTTATCTGACCTTCGACGTCGGCGCGTCTTCCGGCTGGGCGGCCCTCGCCGCGAGATACGGGCACAAGTACCTCGGACTGGCTCACCGCAACGGGGACAACTTCCCTCAAATCATCACCTCGAAATACCCTGTCGAGTGCGTGCTGACGCTCGGGAACATAAAGGGGGAGAAGACCATAGGCCACGGGGCCGGGATGTTCCGGATAGACTGCGACGGGACTGAGCTGAACGTCGTCTCCCTGCATCTGATTCCGGATTCCGGTGAGGAGGCCGACGAATACAGGGAGTACGAGATCGGGAAGATCCTCTCCACGACCGTCAGCTCCGCGACCTACTCCGGCCGTGGCAACTGGATAGTCCTCGGCGACTTCAACTCCAGGTCACAGTTCGACCGGGGGTATTATGACCTCGGCGACAGCGCCTATCTCACCCACCAGTACATCGCGGACAACTCCTCGCTGGTCGATCTGATGCACGGGATGTACCCGGACAGGCTGATTTCCTCGACGACCTACAGCAGAATAGACTTCATCTATCTGTCTCCGGACATATACGCCAGGGTGACGGACGCCTGCACAGTCGTCGATTCCTGGGCGACGGCGGAGCTTCAGTCGACCGGGCTGTCGAACTTCCGCCTGCCTTCCGACCATAGGCCGATTCTCGTCCAGTTCGACTTCGGGAAGTAGGGAGCCGGGACGTCCGCCAACTCGGGACATATACAGATTATTACAGGACAACGCACTAAAACAAAGGATATGCGAACAAAGACACTGAAAATGACCCTTCTGCTTCTGACGGCGCTTCTGACGGCGCTCGGGGCGGCTCTGCTGACCAGCGCGGACGCGGAGGCCGGGAAGCCGAAGAAAGACGGCAAGAAGAACCTGCGCGTGCTGTACTGGAACACGCAGAACGGCGTGTGGTCTGGGCAGGGCGACAACTACGACACCTTCGTCAAATGGGTCAGCGAGAAAGACCCCGACGTCTGCGTCTGGATCGAGGCCGCGACCATCTTCAAGACCGGGTCGAGCGTGAGCATCAAGGCCCCTGAAACGAAATATCTCCCCGACGGATGGAGCGAACTCGCCGCGAGATACGGGCACAAATATGTCTGGAAATCCGGACAGAGGGACAACTACCCCCAGGTGATAACTTCGAAATATCCCATAGAGAACGTGCTCCAGTCCGTCGGCAACCAGAAGGACACCGTGGTTATGCACGGATTCGGACAGGCGCGGATCAACGTCGAGGGGCGGGTGATAAACTTCGTCACCCTGCACCTCTATCCTTTCGGCCATCTGGAATGGAAGATGAAGGAGCCGGCCGAGCTCAGGAGATACCGCCTCAGGAGGGAGGAGGCGAAGAAGAGATATGACGAGGCCTTCGCGTCCGGAAACGTCGGCTACGCCGAACTGAACGCCCTCAAGGAGGAGATGGAGAAGACGGCGCAGGAGCACCGCGACTTCCGTGCGAAGACCTACGAGATTTCGACCAAGAACTACGAGGGGGAGCACTACCGCAGGAAGGAGATGGAGTACATCGCCAGGCACACCATACTCAAGTCCGCCGACCCCGACAAGGAGCTCTGGTTTATGTGCGGGGACTTCAACTGCGTGTCCCCCAAGGACAATTTCAAGTACAGGTGGGGTGACGCGAGCCTTTCGTTCCTGACCCAGCGCTACATCGAGACGGACCTGCCTATGTACTACGACATCGTCGCGGAGCACTATCCGGGAATCTTCTGCAAATCCACGATGGGCGGCTCGCGCATCGACTTCGTCTATGTCACCAAGCCGATGCTCAAGGCATCCACGAACGTCGCCACAGGGACTGACTGGTACACCAAGCAGTCGGTCTTCGAGCCGTATCCGCATTTCAAGCTGCCTTCCGACCACATTCCGGTGATGGTTGACTTCAATCTGAACAAACTCAAATGACTATGCATAAAGTGTTGAAAAACGGACTGTTCTGCGTTCTCGCGCTGTCTTCCGCCATCCTCTTCTCCTGCAAGAAGGACGGCGATGTCAGCAGAAGCGAGGCCGTCAGATTCTACTCGTCCGACGCTCCGCAGAAGAGCATAACCTACCTCCAGCTGCCTCTCGAAGGCGTCACCGGAGGAGAGATCTACATCGAGAGCAACACTCCGGTCAGCGTCGAGGCCCAGCTCCCGGCGGCGGAGATGCTCGCCTCCGACCCCTGGATCAGCATCGAGGTCACGAAGAAGTCGGACTGCGTCTATCTCGTCGAGTACAGCGCGGCCCCGCTGAAGGGCGGACTGAGCCAGAGGACGGCCTGCATAAACGCCACCTCCACGCAGATGTACCTCGGCAGCTACCTCAAGCTCTGTCAGGGCTACGAACTCTTCTGGACCAACAGCTTCACCGACAGGGAGCATCTCGTCCTGGACGCGGATGAGCCGTCCTGGTCGACCGGGGTCATCACCGACATAGCGGCCACCTCCTGGGACTACCTCGCCTTCAAGGCCTACGCCGTGAACCCTTCCGCAGTCTCCGTCAGGGATGTCTATCCGGTCGAGATCTCGATTCCGGAGGGGACATACTTCGAGACCACGGGGCGCACAACCTACGTCGCCGACGTTCCGCTCGGGGACTCGTTCGCGGACGCGAGTCTGATCTATATGCCTTTCAAGAGCACCGCCGGGGGATTCTCGTCCGAGATGACGATAACCTTCAAGTCGGCGGGGGAGGACCTCTCCGGTCTTGAGCTGCACATAGACGACATCAAAATCTACAAAGTGTCAGACCAGCTGCGCGAAGTTCTCGAAGGCGGGGACTATGCCGACGGCGGAGGCGAATCGTTTGAATAGTATATGTATATGAAAAGAATATTTGCAGCAGTTCTCCTGACCTTCACCTTCTGCGCCGGCGCTTTCGCCCAGACGGTGAAAGTCAGCGGAAGCGTCTCGGACGAAAACAGCGAGGCCCTCGCCGGCACCATCATTATGGTGAAGAACTCCAAGGGGGAGATCAAGGAGTCGGCCTCCTCGGACAATTCCGGAAACTACACGGTGTCCTGCGTCAAGGGGGACGTGATCGAATTCCACTACCTCGGCTTCGACGAGCTCAGCGTCCCGTTCGACGGGAAGACCAGGGTCGACGTCAGGATGGTCCCGAGCACCGCCACGAAGCTTGACGACGTGGTCGTCATCGGCTACGGCAGCGTGAAGAAGTCCGACCTCACGGGAAGCGTCACCAACGTGAAGATGGGCGAGCTCAGGGACGCTCCGGTGACTTCCATAGACCAGGCCCTCCAGGGCAGGGTCGCCGGAGCGGAGATTATGTCGACATCCGGAGACCCGGGCGCGACGACCTCCATCCGGATCAGGGGCTCCCGCTCCATAACCGCCTCCAACGAACCTCTCATAGTCGTGGACGGGGTGATGGACGCGGTCTCCGACCTCAACGACATCAACCCTGCGGACATAGAGTCAGTCTCAGTCCTCAAGGACGCGTCCTCTACCGCCATCTACGGTTCGAGGGGAAGCAACGGAGTCATACTCATCACCACCAAGAGCGCGTCCGACCAGGGCGGGACGGCCTCCAACTTCTCCGTGAAGTTCAAGGCCACGGGCGGATTCTCGCAGCTTCCGTCAAAGCTCGACATTATGGACGCGACCGAGTTCGCCATCTACCGCGACGAGATGGCCCAGTACTCGAACTCCTGGTATCCGAAGGTGAACGACTACACCCCGATTTCGTCGAGCGCCTACAAGAACCCGTACGCGCTGAAGGAGAGCTCGACGGACTGGATCGACGAAATCACCCGTGTCGCCCCTTACCAGGACTACCTCCTCTCCCTGAACGGTTTCCAGGGGAGCACGAAATACTACCTCTCTCTCGGCTATAACGACAAGCAGGGAATAATAAAGAAGAGCGGACAGCGCCGCGTCAGCATCAACTTCAACGGCACGACCCAGCCGTTCAAGTGGCTGTCCCTCAACTTCAGGACGAACTACATCTACAGAATGAACGACGAGAACCTCGCGTCCATCGGCGGCACGAACGTCTGGAACTCCGCCATATACCTCTCACCTTTCACCCTTCCGGACAGCAAGTACAACAGCCTCAACTCCGGCGGCGCGAAGGTCTCCAACCCGGCGCAGCACATCGCCAAGTCCACGAACGAGACCCTGCGCAGTATGTTCACGATCGTGGGCGGGGGCGAGGTGACGATACTCAAGAACCTCAAGTTCAAGACCTACGTCTCATTCTACCGCTTCGACAGGCTCAAGCACAGCTACTACCCTTCCACCCTGCCTACCCGTGAGGACGGACAGGGCGGACAGGCCTACAAGCAGCATTACACGGAGCACAAGGTGAACTTCGACAACACCCTGAACTGGTGGAAGAGCGTAAACAACCACAACCTCTCCGCGATGCTCGGATTCTCGATGTACGACTTCACCTCCGAGACTATGGGCCTGAGCGGACAGGGCTTCCTCGTGGACGACGTGCTCTGGAACAACCTGAACGCCGTCACCGACAAGAACACCTACTCGGCCTCCTCGTATTACTCGGCGAAGCGCACCGCGTCCTTCTTCGGCCGCTTCAACTACGACTGGCTGAAACGCTACTATGTGACTTTCACCGTCCGCGCCGACGGATCGTCCAACTTCGCGGCCAACAAGAAATGGGGCTTCTTCCCTTCTATGGCCCTGCGCTGGAACATCTCCGCCGAGGACTGGATGAGGAACGCGACGAACGTCGACGAGCTCGCCGTCAAGCTCAGCGCGGGACGCTCCGGAAACGACGCGATAGGCTCGTATATGTCCAACTCCTCGATGAGCACCACCACCGGCGGCTACCTCTTCGACGGCAAGCAGCCTGTGGCGTACTACCAGTCCCGCATCGACTCTCCGGACCTCACCTGGGAGAAGACCGACCTCGTGAACCTCGGACTGACCGGCTCGTTCTTCAACTCAAGGCTCTCGTTCAATCTTGAGGGCTATGTGTCAAGGACTTCCGACCTTCTCCTCTGGGTGCAGACCTCCCAGGCGACCGGCTACAACAGCCGCCTCAAGAATGTCGGAGTCACCACCAACAAGGGCGTGGAGCTTTCGATCGAGAGCCGCAACATAGTGAAGCGCAACTTCATCTGGACCACCGCCTTCACCATATCCCACAACACCCAGAGGGTCGAGGACATCGGAGGCGAGAGCTACATCAAGGCCTACTCCGCTCCGGAGACCGGGTATATGATGTACGGCTACGTGAAGGGCTATCCGCTCAACTCCCTCTGGGGATTCCAGTACGCGGGCGTGTGGAAGTCCGACGAGGAGGTCGAGCGCAACAAGTACACGAAGGCACGCGCCACCAGGGCGGCCACGAGCACGCTCGGCAACCCGACCTACGTGGACGTGAACCACGACGGGGTGCTCAACTCCGACGACATCGTCTACCTCGGCAACGCCGACCCGGTGGTCTACGGAGGACTCCAGAACACCTTCAGAATCGGCAAGTTCAACATCGGCGTCTTCCTCGCCTACTCCCTCGGGGGAAAGATCTTCAACTTCTACGAGCTCTATATGGCCGGGTCGAGCAGGACGAACCAGTACCGCTATATGGTCAACGCTTGGCATCCGATCAAGAATCCGGACTCAGACCTGCCCCGCGCCGGCATACTCGACGGCTGCGATATGCACAGCGACCGTATGATCCACGACGCGTCCTATCTCAGGCTCAAGAGCGTCTCCGTCGGCTACAACTTCAACATAAGGAGGGCCAAGGTGCTGAGGGAGGTGTCCCTCACGCTCGCCGGTGAGAACCTCTACCTGTGGAAGAAATACAACGGCTTCGACCCGGACGTCTCCAACAGCTCCGACAGTGGGACAATCCGCCGTATGGACCTCGGGGC
The DNA here is from genome assembly GCA_963646585.1 of Candidatus Gastranaerophilales bacterium HUM_1. Classification (GTDB taxonomy): domain Bacteria; phylum Bacteroidota; class Bacteroidia; order Bacteroidales; family UBA932; genus Cryptobacteroides. The sequence goes on from CAVIXF010000004.1 coordinate 20,646, forward strand.
GTATCCGAAGCCGCGCACAGTGACATTCACAATCCAACTGAAGTATTAGCAAGATGAAAAACACCATAAAAAACGCCGTGGCCGGGGCTGCGGGAAAGGCGCTCAGGAGGCTGCCTCTGTTCCTCGCGACGCTTCCAGTCCTCACTTCCTGCCTTACGGAGAAGGGGGGCTCGCTGGTGCGCCCGGAAGAGTTCTATCAGAATGAAGAGCAGTGCGTCGCGGCTCTGAACGGATGCTACATACCGCTCAAGGACATCTACTCCTTCACCTTCCTTATGGCGACGGAGGGCGTGACCGACCTCGCTTCGGCCAACAACTCCGCCCAGTACGACGCGAAACTTATGATCAGCCCCTCCGGCTGCGGCTGCGGGACGACCGTCTGGAAGCAGTGCTACACCGGAGTGCGCAACGCCAACGGCTGCGTCTACGGCATCGAGAACTCCCCGATGACCGAGGCGGAGAAGGCCCCTCTGCTCGCGGAGGCGAAGGTCGCGAGGGCGTTCTACTACTACCTCCTCACCAGCTTCTTCGGAAACATCCCGTTCTACACCGACTACGTGGGCACTGAGGCCGACCTCCAGAGGGTCGCCGCCCTTCCGCGTATGGACGCGACGGCTACGAGGGAGGCTCTCATCGAGGAGCTTGAGGCCTGCGTGCCCGACCTCCCGCAGTCGAGGACGGCGGACATCGATGGCAACAGGATGGGCGCGGCCGTAGGCTGGATGCTCATCGCCAAGATGTGTATGTGGAACAAGGAGTGGAACAGGGCCCTTACGGCAATCTCCCACCTCGACGAAATCTACGGAGACCTCAGCCAGTACCCGCTCGACGACATCCGCTTCGGAAACAAGAACACGGGCGAGTCAATATTCGAGATACAGCACGAATACATACTCGGAGGGACGAACTACGTCGCAAGCTGCGCGTCAGCCCTTATGCCTTATCCGCGAATCCTCGGCACCTGCACCTACGACAAGGTCGACATCCCCGAAATCGGCGACAAGGCGACCTGCTGGAGCCCGCTGCGCCCGACGGCCTATATGAAGAACACCGTGATGCCGTCCAACGTCAGCGACAACAGGCGGAACCTCAATATGGTCGCGTCCTGGAACGGACATCAGTTCTCCCAGACCTGGATGGGCCCGAAGTTCTGGTGCCTCGGGATGTACGAGAACAAGGACAGCAACAACTACCCTGTCTTCCGCTACGCCGACGCCGTCCTGATGGCGGCCGAGTGCTGCTGCGAGCTCGAAAAGTACGAAGACGCGATAGCCCGCTACGACACGGTGCGCAGCCGCGCCGGAGCTTCGAGCTACGGGACTTTCAAGTCCTACGTGCGGCTCGTTGAGGAGATCCGCAAGGAGAGGGGGCGCGAGCTCTTCGGGGAGTTCCAGCGCAAGTTCGACCTCGTGAGATGGGGCAAGTGGTATGAGCAGACCCTCACCTACAACACCTACACCCTCGTCCAGGAGAACATCCAGCCCTGCCACGAGTACTATCCGATTCCGGACGAGCAGGTCCGTGCCTCCGGCGGAGTCCTCGACAACGACGAATACGCCAAATACGGACTGTAAAACTTGATATAGGATATAGGATTATGAAAGGATATATGAAAACGTTTCTGACCCCTCTCGTCCTCGGGGCGGCTCTCCTTCTCGGGGCGGTCTCCTGCGAGAAGAGGGCGGAGTACGAGCGCCCGCTCGGGGTTCTGACCCGTCTCACGAAACTTGACGCCGCCTCCGGAGACACTCCGGTCCTTGTGTACAGCAACACGGACTGGAGCGTGACCCTGACCTCGAAAGTGACCTGGGCGGGGCTTGACCGGCTTTCCGGCTCGGGCTGCGGGCAGGTGCACTTCCTCTACGGGGAGAACTACGGCAGGGCGCGCAAGGTGGGCATAGCCTTCGACGCCGGGGGAGTGAGGGACACCGTCTATATGCTGCAGGCGGCCGGCCAGACCGACCCCGTGCTGGGCTTCGCCGCTTCGACTGCGGAAGTCCCGGCGGCGGGCGGAGCGCAGGAGTGCGCCATCAAATGCAATCTCTACTATGACATAGCCGACGTCAAGGCCGAAGTCCGCAGCGCCGCCGAAGGAGAGGCGGCTCCGGACTGGGTCGAGGTGAACTCCGTCGCCCTTGACAGGGTGACTTTCACCGTCGCGGCCAACGGAAGCGGCGCGGAGCGGAGCGCGGTCGTGGTGCTGAGCCACACCGACGGCGCGGGCGAGACCATCTCCGCCTGGATCACGCTCGTCCAGCCGGCCTCCTGAGACTGAGCCCGCCGGGTCTCCCGGGACTGCGTGCATCCGGTCTCCTGAGATTGAGCCTGTCCGACGGCCCGGCGGCGATGATTACGAAACGATTATGAAAGTTACATTTATGAACAAGACATTTTTACCGCTCTGCGCGGCGCTCGCGCTCGCAGCGTCCTGCAACCTTCTGGACGACGCCGAATATGTCGGCATCGACGAACTGGGGCTTCGGCAGAGTGTCGTCACGGTGAGCGAAGACGAGGGGACATCAAGCGTGCGCCTCTACTGCAACCGCCACTGCGACATTTCGGCGATGGACGACTGCTCCTGGTTCAAGCTGCTTGACAGCTCCGCCGAGGCCGACGCGGACATCCGCTTCGCCTACACCTACAACGACGGCTACCCCCGGATGGCGCGGGTGCTCTTCGCCACCGGCACCCGGCGCGACACCCTCTGCGTCCGTCAGAGCGGGCTGCTCGAAGAGACATTCGCCCTTCAGAAGACCAGCTCGGTCGTCGAGGAGGCCGGCGGGGACTGCATAATCCCGGTCATCCTGAACTCCGGCGACAGGACGCTCGACTTCACCGTCAAATACCTCAGCGGGGATGGCTGGGTCGAGTCCTGCGCCCTTTCGGAGGACAATCTGGTGATCAGGACGGCGAAGAACGAGAGCGGCGCGGTGAGGCGCGCGAGAGTCTTCGTCAAATGGACTGACGGATGGGGCGAGAGCGTGACCAGGACCCTGCAGCTCACCCAGGCCGCCGCGTCCGGGGAGCTTTATACCGAGAAGACCTTCGAGGAGATCCGCGCCCTCGCCGGCGACGTCACCTCGGACATCGTCGAGCCATACTCCATAACCGGCTATGTCGTCGGCTCCAAGAACGAGAACGCCGGCGAGTGCTATATGGAGGTGATGGGCTACATCGACTACGACAGCAACGAGACCACCGTCTATTTCGAGAGCCTCGACGGGAAATACGGCTTCCGCCTCATCACCGCCTCCCCGGAGGAGAACCTCTTCGAGGAGAACACCAAGGTGACGCTGCTGCTCCAGGGGGCGACGCTCACGAAGAGCACTGAGCCGGAGAGATACGACATCGGCAACATAAGCTCGGCTATGATGATCGCCGCCGAGACCGTGGACGCATCGGAGATTCCGGTCAAGACGCTTCATATGTCCGGACTGAAGGACAGCGACATCTACACCCGCGTGACCCTGCGCGACTGCGAGATTCCGGTGCGCAAGGGCGCGTTCACCCCGGTCAACGAGGGCTACACCCTGCTCTTCGGGGCGAACAAGTTCGCGAAGTATCCGACTCTGCTCAGGGACATAGAGGGTTCGAGCCTCTATATGTTCACAAATATGACCTGCTCCTACCGTCGCACCGGCGAGGCTCTCCCGGGCGGCAGCGGGACTGTCAGCGGCATAATCGTGCACGAGAAGTACCGCCCGTTCAACGACAACGACGCGGCCGAGGAGAGCGAATGCGGGAACATCGGACGCTACCAGATACGCCACTTCTCCAGGGCCGACATCGCCCTCGACCAGAACTTCGACAACGGATTCTCGGCCCTGCTCACGGAGTACCGCTACATCAAGCATCCGGGCGAGGTCAATCCGGAGGGGCGCTGGTATCCGACCTACGGGGACAACGGCTGGTTCTCACATTCCAGGACCTCGTACTGGTACAAGCAGAACGGCTTCTGCACCCACGGATGGCCTTCCAACGACCACTCCTACCTCGGTCCCTGCGGGAGGAACAGCAAAGGCAACCTCAACGGATTCGGAATCATTCTCGAAGACGGGACGAACTACGGCATAGAGGACAGCGGGACGAACACCGACGGCAAGGGGCGCAGCTCCGGAGCGGAGGCGAAGCTGGCCTGGACCAGCACCCAGTGGTATCAGCGGACGAGCGGGCAGTACGAGGCCTGGATCGTGAACTTCTCCACGAAGGGGATTTCGACGGGCTGCATCTCTATGCAGGTGAGTATGATGAACATCCAGCAGACGAACGGCCAGCCTTACTCCCCGAGGTACTGGAGAGCCCAGTGGTCTTTCACCGGGGATATGGACAGGACGGGCGACTGGACCGACATCGGCGGGGTCTTCACAGTCCCGGACATAGTCTACAACGACAACACCCTCCTCAGCCAGTGCACGGGGCACAAGCAGATGAACTTCGAGCTTCCTCTGGAGATTCTCGACAAGGACGATGTCTATGTGCGGATCTTCCCGGCGAACTCCAAGGGCTCCGACGGCTACGGCTACGACAACGTCAGCTTCAAGCCGGGGACTTCCCAGAACAGTATGAACTATTTTGCAATAAGGTACAACAAATAACCTCATCATTATGAAACTACAGCGAATCAACAGCCTGCTGCTCGCGGCGGCAGCGGTTCTCTCCCTCTCCTGCGCAAAGGAGGCCGCGGAGACTCTGGAACCGGAAAGCAAGCCTTCGGCTTACGAGGGCGTGAGCGTGGATTTCACCACGACGTTCACGAAAACGACGCTCGGAGAGGTGGAGGGCGGCAATGCGCAGATCCTCTGGGAGGCCGGCGACAAGATCAGCGTTATGGGCTACTACACGGACACCGACGGCACGGAGAAGCAGTTCTGCTATGTCGCCGCCGCCTCCGAGGCGGGGGCTTCGACGGTATTCACCGCCGTCGTCCCTGACAACGCCACCGACATCTACGCGGTCTATCCTTCGACCGCCTGCTCGGCTCTGACGAAGGACAGCGAAGGCAATGTCTCCGTCCCTGTCACGGTCAAACAGGCCGGACTCACTACGGCGTTCAAGGACGCGCATTTCTGCGTGGCGAAGACCACTCTTGCGGAGAAGACCCTGAACTTCAAGAACGTGGCCTCCATTCTCGCCTTCGAAATCGGGGACACCAAGAGTTTCACCTCCCTCAACCGTCCGCAGTATATGTCTCTGGACTTCCGGAATCTGTGGGGTACGCTTCCGGTGTCGTTCAACGACGATGGCGCCGTCGCTTTCGGGACTCCGACAGAAACTGCGCAGAGTGCGGATATGGGCGACAAGTTCACGCAGAAGATGGCGGCCGGCAAACACTATCTCGCCTTGCTTCCGGCGAATTATCCTAAGGGTTTCGCTCTGAATCTGAACTTCTTTGACGACCCCGCCTGCATCTACCCCAAAGCGGCCGACCTCTCGGAACCGACGATTCTGGACATCGGCAAGGTTGACGGCAAGTGCCAGAGGGACTTCTATGTGACTGTCTCCGGCGCGGGCGAAAAGACCGGAAAGGACTGGACGAACGCGATGGGGCGCGACGAATTCGTAGCCGCCCTCGCGAGAAAGACTCCGGAGGAGAATGCGGCCATCGCGAGATTCCTCCAGATCTGGACTTACAAGGGCTCGACCTTCCATCTCGGAGCCGGAACTTATGTCCTCGGCGACGCCGATTCCAACGGCCTTGAGGTGAACTTCCAAGGGGCTAACGGCTCAAGCTACTGCACCATAGACATCCTCGGAGGCTATCCTGCCGATGGCGGCAATACGAGGGACATAGCGGCCAATGTCACGAAGTTCTCCGGTAACGAGAAGTACCACATCCTCAGCGTGAAGGACCGCGCCCGTCTCAACATCGACGGCGTCACCTTCTGCGACGCATACTTCAATGGCGAATGCAACAAGGCCGCAGCTAAAATGGGTGCGGCTCTCTTCCTTACCGACAGTTTCGCGGATAAGAATGATGCTGATTGGAGGGAAGCGCACGCAAAGGGCGCGGCCCGGGTGAGCCTCAAGGACTGCATATTCGAGAACAACAAGAATGCTTCTGTAAATACGGTCCTTAAGTATACTAACTCGGAGGGCAAAATTAATTATAGGTATGGATGTTATGGCGGAGGCTCGGCGATAGCCATCCAGAAAGGCTACCTCTATGCCAATGGCTGCAAGTTCCTGAACAACTACGACACAGGCTATGTCGGCTGCGTCGCCACCTGCGGCGATTATGATTTTCAGAATCTTAAGTCCGAACTCTTCTTCAACGCCTGCCTGTTCGAGGGCAACACCACCGGAGACGGACACAATGGCTCGGGGCACGTAATCCACCATACGACGAAGGGCATTCTTCTCGGAATATACAACTGCACCTTCCACGCCAACGACAAGGCTGCTGCTGACGGCAAGTATTACAACACCAATGTCTTTAATATCCGCCGCTCCAGCATCATAGCCAACACCACGATATATCAGGCGACTTATGGTCTTGATCAGAATGACGCCGGCTG
>CAVIXF010000005.1:0-24836 GCA_963646585.1 Candidatus Gastranaerophilales bacterium HUM_1
CGCTCGACGCCTCAAGGCTTATCTCCAGCCCTGATAGGTAGGCGATGTCCGTGTACACCCTTGCCTTCACGGAGGGAGTCTCCGCGCTGTACAGGAAAAGATATTCCTTTTTCTCCGTATCTATGGGGTAAGTCTGCGGACGCGCCGATATGAAGCGGCGGTTCTCGTATATCTCCTTGATGAATGCCGTTGTGGAGCCGCCGGCCATAACTTTCCATTCCTTTGTTATGAGTTGGCGGCCGCCGGTTGTCGCGGTAATGAACTTGAATGTCAGCATAGTCCAGGCGAGGGCCGGGGATATGGTGAAAAGCTGTTTCATTGACGAGAGTATGGCGGCCAGGTCAATGACGACGCGCCCGTCCTCGTCGGCGATCGCGATGAAGGAGAGGGCGGTTCCGTCTATCTGGGTGATTTTCACGCTTACGCGATCGCCCTCTGAAAGTCCCGAAGCCGTTACCGTCCCGGCGTTTTCCGAAAAGAGGAAAGGGTACTGGTCCTGATATGATGTGTCTAATGTCATAGTGCTGCAAAGCTACTTCGTCACGGGGTTTCAAAAAAGGACATTACGCGGAGATGAACTCCGCGCTGCATTCGAAGCGTTTCGCGCCGGCCTTTATGGTCACGGTGAGCTTCTTTACGTAAAATGCGCGGTTGTGGATGAGCACCTTGTCGTACAGCCTGAAGTTGAACAGGTCGAAGGCGTTCAGGTCCACGTCGCAGGACAGCAGCTGTCTGTTCTTGGCGAGCCACGCCGCGTAGGACTTGTGGAAGTGCTCGTACAGCCAGTCGGGGCGGAGGGATATGGCTTCGGTCGAACCGTCGGGGATGAGAAGTATGTCTTCACATTCTTCATCTTCATCCGAAAAATTGGCGGTGACGTCCGGCACCCCGGAGGACAGGGCGTGTCCGTGGTCTGTCATCTGCCCGTTGTTGATCAGCCCTATGTATACGTCCGACCGCCGCTCCGCCTCCGCGTTTATGGGTTCGACAATCGCCGCCATCGAGCACTGCTGCACGATGCTTCCCGAAGATGTCTTGCCCGTCAGGAGCGACGGCACGGACTTGACGAGGTTGAACGAACACGAGTTGTCGACGGAATCGGCGTCTTTGACGATATTCTCCACCTTCAGGTTGTTCTGAAACACGACGTCGGCAATGGCCACCGCCTTCTTTCCTTCGGCGCTGTTCACCGTCCAGTTCTCCGCCGAGATGATGTCTCCGGTGCCTCCCACCAGAAACGGCAGTATCCCGGCCGTCATCGGTTCGCCCCCAGCCCATAAGTGAAGGGCGAACAGGGGAGTCTTGCTCTGTTCAAGCCCGGTCACGACGCCGCTCCCGTTTCCGGTATTGGGGCTGTCCTCCCCGGAGTTATCGTAACCGAAGACATAGCCGGCCGCATCCTCCTTCTCGGAACTGAACTCATCCGCGACCCTTGAAGTCCAGTCCAGCGACGCGTTCTCCGCGCTGACGCTGGCGAACGATTTCATCACGAACGTCTCTCCGTCTTCATACACGGCCGCACAGAACATTTTCCCCACCTCTTCGACAAACTCGACCACGGTCATATCCGGCAGGCATTCGGCATAATTGTACTGTCGCCCGTTCTGAATTTTCTCCGGATTTCCATAGCCGTTCCCGACGACGGCGACATACTGATAGACGGAGTTGATGTCGTCGCCCATCGTCAGCATCGCCGTGATGAACTTGGCATATATCGCGGGCGTCCACTTGTATTTCGGAACATTCGAGGCGTTGTGGTACTTCACGTCGCTGTCGACGTATGACCGCTGGTTGTTATATGTGTCGTTTACGTCGATGTTGTCTCGGTCTTTGACATAGTACCCGGTCTCGTCCTTGTTCACCATAAGCGGCCAGCAGAGGTTCTCGTTTTGCGAATGCGGAGCGGTGATGAGACTGGATTCATATATCTTCTTCCCCCATTCGTCCTCGATGTCCTTGCCGGCGAAGGTGTAGTTCAGGCGACCGTCCTCGATGCCACTGTAGCTGAGCGTGCCCTTGAGGAAGGGGATGCCGTCGAGGACGAGCGACACGGCTATCTCCCGCACCGTCGGTTCGAGCTTGAACGCCGGGAGGTAGCCGAGCGTCTTGCAGTTGGTCTCCGAGGGGAGCAGGGCGATGTCGGTGGAGAACGGGACCGGGATGCGGTCGTCCTCCATCATCGGGTTGTTGTATTCTATCACGAACTCCGCGTCCGGAGCGAGGTCGAGCGAAACGCCCTTGGATGTAACGATCTTGATCATAGCTGTCCTCTCCTTCTGATTCTGTTGTACTTCTCTTCGGTCTCCTTGATTCCGCCCTTGCCGAGCATCGAGACGCTTGCGGTGATGGGTTCGTCAAGTTTCTTCGTCAGCCGTTCGAGCGCCTTGGCGAGCGCGGCCGCGCTGACGGTCTGGTTGTCGGCGCCCGATGTCGCGGAGGTTTTGGCGGACGCGCCCGTGTCCCCGGTGAACCCTCCGGAGACGAAGCCCGCGACGGAGGATGCCGGATAGACCGCGCCGAAGTTCAGGCTGCGGAGCTTGCCGTTGCGCCGCGCCGTCTCCATCGACGCTATGACCGGGGCGAGGGTCGGGTTCTCCAGGGCCTCGTGCGGGATGACGTATTCGGAGCCGTTTTCGCCGACGATGACCGTCGGCTTCGTGACGAACCCCCTCGCGTCCGGATTCAGCCGGGCGTTGAAGCCCTTGCCGTCCTGCTCCCGGCGCACGTTGATGAATCCGCCCTCCTCGGCTCCGGTGGTGACGGGCTGTGAGGCGATGAGCGCAATCTGAACCGCGCCCGTCGCCGCTGCGACGGCTGCGGCCGCGATCCCCCACGGCGTCGCGCCGAACTGCGCGAACGTGGAAGTGATGCTGAGTGCCGTGTTGATTATGGCTTGGATAAGGTTCAACGCCTTTTCCCGCTTGGCCTGCTTGATGGCGAGCTCCTCCTGGTAGGCGTCGTATTCCGCGTCCATCTGCTCCACCTGCGCGTTGTACTGACTCTCCGTGATGAGCCCGGCGTTCAGGCGCTTTTCGAGCGAACTCTTCCGGCTGTCCTGATTCTTCTTGTACGCCTTGAGCGCGGCGTCCTCCTTCTTTTTCGTGAGGTCAATGAACTTCGAGGCGGTGCTGAACGCATATTCGGCCGTGCTGCCGATGGAAGTGAGCACATTCTGGAAATCTTCGGCCGTGATCTTCCCCTCCCGGATGTGCTCTATCAGCACCGTCCAGTCATCGACGGCGAGCCCGAGGAACGTCCCCTTGCCGGTGCCCTCCGAGATGGAGTGCGTCTTGCCGCCGCCCTTGGACTTGGAAGAGCCGGTGTCGTCGTCCGAAGATTCCCCGCCCTTGATCTGGTTCATCTGCGCGATGAGTTCGGCGAGCTGTTTCTTCACCTTCTGGAGCTCCGCCTCGTCGAGGCTCACCGGGATGCCCTCAAGCGCCCCGGTGTCCACCACGCTCTGAAGCATCTCCTGAAGCCGGGAGAGATATTCAAGGTCGAATTCCGCGAGCTTCTCCGCGTGCTCCTTTTTCAGAGCCTCCTTCTCTTTCGCCGTGCCCTTGAATGCGAGCAGCTCTTCGGCCTGCGCGTTCTCCATCTCCTGACGCTCAAGTTCGTGCCGGCTCTTGAGGTTGCTGACGGAACGGTTGAACGCGTCGAGCCGTATCTGCTCGACCTTGTTGGCGTGCTTCTTCTCGATCAGGGCGAGCAGGTCGCTGTTGCCCTCCGCCTCGGCGCGTTCCTCTTCGTAGCGCCGTTCCTCGGTGAGAAGAGCCTTCTGCGTGATGTCGTCCTCGGTGTCGATGATGAGCTGCTTCTTCATCTTCCCGTCTTTCTCAATCCGCTTCATCGTCTCCTGGAACAGGGCTTCGGACTCCTTGCCGGTCTCCTTTTCTATTTCCTCGAGGGCTTTCGCCGTGGATTCGGCCAATGCTTTCGCGGCTGTTTCGGCCGCCTTGCCGCCGCCCGACCCCGACCCGCCGGAAGTCTCTTTCGTCCCGGAAGTCTTGTCGCCCGTCAGCTCCCCGAGGGTGGCGATGCCGCCGGCGGACTGCGTGCCGTACAGCCCGTCCACGATTGCGCGGAGTTTCAGCCCCTCCGTCCGGGCGTCGGAGAACAGGGCGACGATGTTGTTCACCTGCCTGTCCTGACTGTCGGCGGTTTCGTCGAAGATTCCGGCTATAGTGTCCCTCATCTGCACGAAATGCTCCATATCCGGCATATCGTAATACCCCGACATCGCCGAGGTGACTGAACCGATCTGCGCGGCGGACATAGACTGCCCGCCGTTGAGTTTCCCATATCGTTTCCCGAGTCCGTCGAGAGCGGCCTTCACCGCGTCCGCCTTGTGCTGCTGGATGTCCATCTCCGCACTTTCCCGCGCCTGGAGTTTGATTTTGTTCTCCAGCTGGGTGTTCACGTTCTTCAGAGCCGTCTCCAGCTCGTCGTTGGTGGTCTTCTCTGTGAGAAGCTTCGGGAGATAGTCGCCGTAGAGCCTGTTGATCTTGTTTATCGCCTCCCTGCGTTCGTCGCTGCCCTCCGCCGCGCCCGTGGCCGCATCCTTGAGTTCTTCGAGCGACTTCCTGTTCCGGTCAATCTCCGTCTGCGCCTTGACGAAAGCCGTTGTCGTGTCGACTGTCTTCTTGTTCAGCTCCCGGAGCTCCTTCGTGGCTTCGCGGGATTTGGAGATCATCGTCCCTATGCCGGCGGCGAGCGCGCCCACCGCCGCCACGATCAGCCCGAAAGGATTTGCGAGCATCGCCTTGCCCAGGGTCTTGAACGCGGCCGCCGCGCCTTTCAGATTCCCGACGAGAAGATTCTGCGCCGCGCACTGGAGCATAGTCGCCTTCGTGCAGCCCTGAAGCAGGGTCGATTCAAGCAGCAGGTCGGCCTTGTTCTGGGCGCTGTAGAAATGGCGGAGCTTGTCGTAGACTATCTTCAGGGCGGACGCGGCGTTCATCGCCGCGTATGCGGCCGTGAGGGCTATGATCACGGCCTTGTACTTGATTCCGAGGGTGATGGCCTGATTGACGATCGAGACTATGCCGGTCGTCGCCGAAGTCATCGAGTTGAGAGCGGGCGTCAGCTTCTGCCCCAACGCCACCCACTGCTCTTCAAGCGCCTTCTTCGTCTTTTCGAGAACCGCCGTGGCGGATTCGTTTTTGGTGTTGAACTCGTTCGTCAGCGACGTGCCCTCCGCGAAAGCCTCGTTCGCGAGTTCCTGCTGGCTCTTGAGCATATCTATGTTGTTGGCCAGCGCCCCGAGCACGGTGGTCGCCCTCTGTCCGTTCAGCTGCATCTCGCCCATCGCGTCCACGATGTCGAAAAGCCCCTGTTCGCCCTTCATCCCCTCAAGCACTTTGATGAGTGCGGCGTTCACGTCGTTGTTCAGAAGGTCGCGGAACTCCTCGAACGGCATCTTCGCGATTTCCGCGAAAGTCTCCGTCTTCTTGAACATAGCCGTGATGGTCTGGCCTATGGCGGTGGCGGCGGTCTCGGCGGCCTGGGCGTTCGCGTCGAGGGTGGACGCGAGTCCGAGGATTTTGTCTATGGAGATCTGCGCGTTCGGGGCGATTCCGGCAAGGCGGTTCGTGAAGTTCACGATGTAGCCCTCGTTCGCGGTGGACGCGGCTCCGAGTTCGTTGATCGCCGAACCGACGGAGAGCATCGCCCTCTCAAGCCCGAGCTGGTCTTTCAGCTGGAAGATGTCAACGAGTTTTCCGATCTGGCCTATCGCCGCCTCCGCGTCCCCGCCGAGGTCTTCCTTCAGGGCGACGTTGATTTTGTCGGCCGCCGAAACGAACTCCAGCAGGTCTTCCTTTCCGGAGATTCCGAGCTTTCCGCCGACCCTGACAAGGGACAGAAGCTCGTTCTGCGCGGTGCGCGTGTCGAATTTCTTCAGGGACTCGCTGAGTTCCTCCATCTCGTCGCGGCTCAGCCCCGTGGTCTTCATCGCATCGACCAGAGCCTCGTCGTAGTCGAGCCACGACTGTTTCGCCTGATTGATCTGCCCGCTGAACCGCTGAAGGAGCCGCCATCCGGTAATCACCGGACCCCAATATTTCTGCGCGGCTTCAGCCAGGCCGCAGATTGTCCCGTGCATCGCCTTCGACTGGGATTCCAGCTGCGCCAGCCTGTTTCTTGAAAGCCGCAGCTCGTTGTTATAGACTTTCCATTCCTCGGTGTTCGGGTTGGTCTTGTTGAGCGTGTCCCGGAGCAGGCGGATTCTTTTCCTTAGGTCATCGACGGATGCGTTCATAAGGGACTGCTCCATCCTGGCTTTCGCGAGTTCGCCCTGCTGCGACTTTATGCTGCCCTTGACATTGTCGATTTCCGCCTTCAGACGCTTCCAGTCGTCGCTGCCCTTCGTGAACTTCGACTGTTCCTCCTTGAGCCTCTTGAGGGACTCCTTGCTGTCAGTGATTGACTTCTCAAGGTCAAGAATGTGTTTCTTGGCTCCGTCTCCGTTTACCAGAATGTTAAGGACGAGCTGCTCGTCTCTGATTGTCTTTGCCATTGCACCATAGTTTTATGATGCAAAAATAGCCGCCCGGAGGCGGCTATAAAAGGACAGCGGAACAGGGCGGTCGTCAGAAGACGTATTCCGCCATTTCCGGGAATTTGCTCCACAGGATTGCGGTCAGGATTATGCCGAGAGCCAGTGTCAGCGAAAGCGTCACCCGCAGCGCGTTCCTGCCGCCCCTGTCATAAGTCTCGTTCCCATAGTATTTCTCCCATCGGAAAAAGAGCTTGTACAGTTCCGGAAGAATGACGAGGGCGATTGCCGTCGGGACCGCGATGCTGCCGAGAATTATGACAGCCCCATACAGCACTACCAGAGAACCGACAAACAGCATCGGGAATTCCGCCGCGAAAAATATTATCAGAAATAATATGAACCAGAACATCTCAGTCAAATTTTCCGAAAGATACAAACTAATTTTCAAACATCCGTCCGTGAGTCAGTCCTGACAGAAGGTGACGGGATGGTGGACGACCGGCTTGTCCTTCGGCCAGCGGAGGGCAGCCCGGTGGAATCGCCGGTCAGCCCCGATGAGGTCGATGATTTCGCCGGCCGCAAGCATCGGGTCGGCGGACACGGCCGTCGCCTTCATCTTCCCGCCGTCCTTCGTGACGACGAGGGCTCTGTAGATGTAGTCCCAGCCCTCCGGAGTCCGGTGGGCGCGGACGCAGACGTTCGTGAGACCCGGATAGATGTTCTCGACGCATTCCAGGGCGAGGTTCGCCATCCATTCATCCGCCTTGATTCCGTTGCCAGTGTGAAGCCGTGGCTGCATTTCATTAGTGTAGGGCATAACTAAAAACAATAAAAACTCCTCTGCTACAGGTCTGCCCTACATACTCGAAGCCTTGCGGCGAATACAGTCACGGCTTTCGCCAGTGACGACCATACAGAGGAGTAAAATTCTCTATAAAATATGTCTGCAATCTATTTGTACGGGGAAAATCATTGCCGCAAAATAGAATTGCTGTCGAAATATGTAAGGCACGACAAAGGTGACAACTATTTCCGGAAAAAACAAGACTTTCCCGAAAAATCGACGAAAAAGCCCCCGGATTTCTCCGAGGGCGGACGGCCGTCACTGCGGCTCGTTCTCCATCTGCTGCCGGATGGCGGCGGCGACCTCGTCCGTGAATTCGTACATCAGGCGTTCGGCGATGCGGGAGTACGCCCCGAAGACGTAGCGGTTGTGGATGCGGCGGCGGCGGGACACCACCTTCGAGCCGTAGCGGAGACGGCGGAGGTCAAGGAAGCGCTCGTAGGAGACGTGCTGGAACGTCATCTTCCCGTCGAACGAGTCCGAAGCCGACGACACGGAGACGGCGCGGGACTTTTCGAGCGTGCCCGTGCGCGTCTCCAGCTTCGAGGCTATCGCCGAACTCTGGCGGCGGAGCATCGACCCTCCCTCCTCTTCGAGGACGTTGCGTATGAACCGGGCTTTCACTGACATACTCTAATCGAACGAGATTTCAACGCTGTAGCCCAGCCATCCGCCGAAAACCGACGCCTCCGGGACTATCTCCACTGAAGCGACGGAAAGCCCGGAGAGCAGCCCGCAGCTTCCGGAGGTCGCGTCTTCGCAGACGCGCTCCACTATGCCTGAGGCGATGCCGAGCAGCTCCGCATACTGCGCCCGCTCCCTTTCCGGTGTCGCCGCCGCCCCGAGCCCCTTGGCGAGGACGAAGAACGCCGTCGAGAGTACGGCCGTGAAGGTGTCGCTGTCGCCCTGCATCCGCGCCTCCGGACGCGCCGCGAGAACCTGCACGCCGGAAAGGTGCTGGAGCTTCGAGGTCGCGTCTGACTGCGCCGTCGTCACAACGGGGCGCAGCTTCGGCTCCGCGAGGGTGAACCCCTCGATGTAGTCCGTGAGGTCAATGAGCCTTTGAAATCGCTTCATATCGTTTCTGTTCCTTGAAATTGTGCCACATTATGCCGAGTATGGAGAAAAGCGGCTCCTCGTCCACGCGGTCTATGTTTCCGATGACGGAGTCCTTGGCGATCTGCACCGCGAGGTCGTTCCATCCGAAGCCGTAGCCGCCCTTTCCGTCCCCGTCGGAGGCGAAAAGCCGTCCGAGTTCAACCATTTCGCCGTTGATGGCGATGTTCCCGGTCTGTATCGTCTTCAGGCAGGACGCGAACCAGAGCAGTATGAGGTTCTTCTGCCACGGCTTCAGCGCGGAGACGAGCCGGATTTCGCGCCCGATTGTGGACGAATCCACCGGGACGACGCGCCGCCCCGCCCTGTTCGGCCTTCTTGCGCCCCGCCTGTAGAGGAAGACGAGGCATTCGTCGAGGTCGGACTGCCTTCCGCTGTGAAAGAAGGACTGCATCGCCACGGCCGCGTGCCTGAACTCCCCGAAAGTGAGGTCCTGAAGCAGTTCGGACGGGCCGTAAAGGGTGAAAAGCCCGCTCCGCACCGTCGGGAGGGGGTTCGCCGTGGAATCGAACGCGAGACGGCACTGACGGGTCTCCGGATCGACGTCGAGCAGGAAGCCGAGGCATCTGTCGCAGAGCGTCGCGAGGTTCTCGTCAAGCCGCGTCGCCGCCCCGTCCGCAAGCCGCTCCGAGAGCATCGTCCCGGCCGTGAACCGCAGTCCTATCAGGTGACGGAGCACCTTCAGGTTGAACTCCAGCGGGGAGCCGCCCTTCTCGACGCAGTCCCCGTAAGTCCGGAAGGCGAAACGCACCTGCTCCGGGGTCATCTCTTCCCAGGAAGAGGGCAGCTGAAGCCGCCGCCCGGTCTCGTATATCTCTATCTGCGTCATATCACCGTCGCGAACTTGTTGCTTCTGTCGTTCTTCGGGAGCAGCTGCGCCTCGCCCGCCGTTCCGGACAGTTTCTTCAGCTCGTCCCTGACGGCGGCGATCTGTTCCCGCGTCCTGGCGATGAACCAGTCAATTTCTTTCGTCTCCGCCGCCCGGCTTTCGCGGTTGCCCTGATAGGAGGGGCTGAAGCGCCGCGCCACGGAGAGCGGGAGTATGTCGAGCGACCACCTCTGCGCGGCCGTCACGAGGGCGGTGAGCACGCAGAGCAGGGCGGCGCGTGAACGGATGCGCTGCGCCGTGGCGTCGGACTCGGAGACGGACGGATAAATCCGCGCCCAGACGTCCGCGCCAACGAAAGGCTCGACGACGTTCTCCTGCGCCTCGACTATGAGCGGGACGAAGAGGTGGAAGGCGTACTGGCTGCCGTCCACCGGGTAGAACCGCTCGAACTCCGCGATGTCGCCGATGATGCAGCGGTTCACGAGGGCGCGGACGGGCGAAGACAGCCAGCTCTCCACGGCGTTCTTCTCAAGGAAGCGGTAGAGCGCGTCGAGGGCGCGGTAGTAGCGGTCGAGCATAGCCCGGTCGTCGCGGTCTATCATCCACTCGAACGGCATCTTCTCGTTGTCGTCCATCTTCACCTTGCGCCCCGTCCCCTCGTGGCTCACTCCGGAGAGCTGCGCGTAGCGTGCGATGGCGCGGAACGCCACCGGAAGGCGCACCGCGTCCACGAAATCCGTGTCAGTGCCGTTTTCGTAGGCCTTTTCGGCGGCTTCGACCACCTCGGAGCCTACGAGGGAGGCGAGTTCCTGCGCGGCGAACTCGGTTTCCGTGCGTATGAGATGGAAAGGCGTTGACGCGAACCACTGTCCCGTCAGCGCATTCAGTTCCTCCGAACCGTTGTGTATGTTGTCGAAAAGCATATCTATTGATTTTTAACTCGTTCGTCCGGCGTTATGTTCTCCTCGGCCTGAAGGGACTGGTGATAGAAGGCGAGGGACAGGCCGCGTCCCGGGAAATTGAACGCGATGGCCTGGTTTATCGGCTCCAGGATGCAGTTCGACGCGATCTCCGTGTCCGAAAGCAGGTAGAGCTTGAACGCATAGAGCAGTTCGGAGCCCGACGCGAGCTTTCCGTTCACCATCACGTTGCTCAGGGACGGGTGCAGCCCCATCCCGGAGGTGATGGCGGACGCGGAGGCCTCCGAAATCTTCAGCTGGCTGTCAACGAAGTCCTTTATCTTCTGGTCTATGGCCTCGATCTTCCAAGTGACCGAACCCGCGCCGTTCTCCGAGGGGATGTCAACCGTGTAGAAGAACTTGCCGGCGTTCTCCTTGCCCGAAAGAACCTCCGTCAGCTGGGTGAGAAGCTCCGAGGTGAGCCGGCTGATCTCCGCCTCCACTTTCGCGTCGTCCCAGTCCGGGTGTATGTTCTTGAGGGTGTCGCGCTTCGCGTCCCAGTACTCGTTCGGGGCGTGGATGTGGTACGCGAGGTTTATCCCGTTGTCAGTGACGTACTTGAATATGGTCGGAATCTCCGAGCCCCGCACAATCCAGCGGAGCGCTCCCCAGTACTGGGGGACTGAATAGAAGTCGCGGGCGAAGGAATATGTGTGGTTGTACGACGCGGAGGCCCCGTACCTGCCCGGATTGCGCCTGTCATAGACCGGATACACCTTCACGCCCGTGCGGACGCAGAAGTTCTCGTAGTCCCCGACGATGATGTGTTTCACGTCCCGTATGTCGCGGGTGTCGGTCCATTCGAGACGGGCGTTCTTCGCCGGGATGTGCTCAAGGCGGGCGATACGCGCCGCTCGTCCGATGCGGTGGCCGCGTTCAAGGTACTTCGCGTCGAAGAACCCTTTGAGATGCAGGTAGTCAGTCATACAGCCCTTCACGTAGGAGATGTAGTCCCAGCTTTCCAGCCAGTCCATAATCTCCCGGTCCTCCTTCCAGAGCCGCTCAATCTTGCCGTTCTCGAACGAGAGCTGTGAAAGGTACAGCCCCTGTCCGAAGAGCAGCCCCATCTGGCGTTCGAGAATGCCGGGGCCGAGGTTGTTCGCGTCGAGGATGTCGCGCAGCCGCGTGGGCAGGGCGTTGTCTATGCCGTAGGGGATGACCCTGTAGCCCTGGATGGTCTGCGGGAGGTACTCCCAGTTCCTGTCCTGCGTCTGCCAGAACAGCGAGTCGAGAGAGCTGTCGCGGCTGTTGCACAGGGTGAAGCACCGCCCGTCTTCGAGGTGCAGCGCGTAGGAATGTTCCGAAATTTTCTTTACTTCGCTCATTGCAGTGTCACTTTTTCTCCGTTGAAAGTCATAAGCAGCGGCTGGTAGAAGCGGCGGCATTCCATCGTGTCGAGGTCGAGATAGGCTTCGACCATCTCCGCGTTGCGGTGGAACTCCTTCCTCTCCCTCTTGCGCAGTTTCGCGTGCCTGACGTTCACCACGCCCTCGCTCGTCCCGGCTGAAAGGTTGCAGGACATAAACGAGAAGCTGAACGGCGTACCTTCGGCGGACAGCCGGCGCATCTCCCTTATCGCTTCATACACATCCATAGCGCAAAGCTACGGCATCCGCCGCGCCCCGCAAAGGACAGATCCGCCGCGGCCGCCGCGCCCGCCCCGTCCGCCCGTTCGGAAGAGCGGAAAGGCGGAGACCGCGCCCGGGAATCCCGCAATCCGCAGCGGGTTCGGGAATGTTTTCCGGCCAACCCCGTGCATCTCAGCGTCTTGCCGTCCGGAACGCCGGAAAACATCGTTTTTCACGCGGAGAAGACCCCGGGCCGCGCTCATTTGCAGTTGCGGTCGCAACCGGCCGCAAAGGTGAAATATGACGCGGCGAACCCGCGCCGGCTCACTTGAAACGGGGGTCAAGGCTCGCGGCCGCGCCCGAAGACTGCATCTTCGCGAGCTTGCGCCTCTCCTTGGTCATCAGCAGATACTTGAACGAATCCGACGGGTTGGTGGACTTGGTGGGCAGCTCGGCCACTGGCAGCCGCTCGCTGGACTTGTCCTTGAACACGACTCCGGACTTGACTTTCGTCCGCGCCATCTCCAGCGACATCTTCAGGTTCTTGGCGGCGTAAGCGTCTATCCTGACCCACGGCAGCCGGGGGTTGCGCTCCGTCATCAGCTCCTGCATAAATGAATATTCCTCGGGCTGCCCGATGTTCCCCTGCCTTATCGACATAAGGTGCACCGTCCATCCGGTGCGCCGCTCCCCGTCGAACTCCACCGCCCGCTTGAACTTGGAGACCTGGTCTTCGCCCACGGATTTGTAGGCGTTGCCGGAGCGGTCGTAATAGAGGAACAGGACTTTGTTCTGCATCTGTGAGAAGTAAGTGCGGAACTTCACGCCGAGGTCTTCGGTGTATTCGGGGGCGAGGGTGTAGAGGAACTTGAGCACGCGCACCACCTCGTGGCCGGACTCCGTGTCGTCCTGCCCCACTGTCATAGAGCACATATTCCCGAAGTCCACGCCCGCCTGAAGCGGCCTGTTCCTGTTCAGGCGGCGCAGCACGCGGCAGTCCTCCGCGTCGCGCATATCCAGGCTCTCGTAAGCCTGTTCGTCGATTCCGTCGTAGTAGAAGTGCCGGGGCGCGAGCGCGGTGTAGAACCGGTCGCCGCTTCCGAGCCGGGGCTTCAGCGAGAGTATGGCCGTGTTCAGGTCGGGCAGCTGGGCGGCGATGGCGTCGGAGAACCATTCCTCGGTGAGTATGTCGGCGTTTACGTAGCTCGACGCACGCACATAGAAGGTCGAGGCCTCCGGGCGGCATCGCAGCTCGATCCACCGGGCTTTCCACAGTTCGGCCGTCCGCATCTTGTTCCGGCAGTCCGAAAGGTCGGCGGGGGATTTCGTCTTCAGCCATTTGTCCTTTGCGGCGACATATTCGTGCAGAGCCTCGTTATACACCAGCCCCGTCTTTATCACGGTGAGTATGGCCTTCTTATCGACGTTCACCGACTCCTTCTGCATCCAGTCATATTCCCCGATGTGGGAGGTGTCCGCCATATCGGAGGTGAAACACACCCCTCGGTAGAAGACGCTGTGCCCGTACTCCTGCCTGTAGCCGCGCACCGCCTTGAGCAGGTTGGCGATTTTGTCCTCCCGGAAATATTTCGCCTCGTCCCCGAAGACGAAGACGTAGGACGCGCCCGCGAGGGTGGAGGGGCGGTCGAGCGAACCGAAGCGGATGTTAAGGCCCGTGAAGAATATGATCGTCCGCTTGTAGGATACGAGACGGTTGAACGGCTTCCAGAAATGCGGCTTGAGCCACTCCGGCAGCCCCTTGGTCTCCGCGTCGGTGAACTGCGGCGGCTCTTTCTCGATGACATAGTGCTCGCCCTCCCTGAACCCCTTGCGCTCAAGACCCTCCAGAACGGAGGGGAGGACGTTCGCCGTGAGGTTGCTGAAGGTGTCGGCGACCCAGCAGCAGGGCGCTCCCGGCATATCGTACATAATGTCGATGAGCCGCTCCACCTGAATGTCCGTGGTCTTGGCCGACCCTCGCCCAAGCTCGCAGTAGGTCTTGCGCGCCCCGACGAGGGCGACGATCTGCGCGAGCCTGTTCTGATACTGGACGGACGCGCTTCCGGTCTGTCCGGCGTTAACTTTCTTCCTGTGTGACATTGTCGATGAACTGAACTATATCCATATCGTCTATCCCCGCATCGACCCTCAGGCGTTTCTTCACCGCGTCCGGGGCGACTATGCCGTCAATCTGGCGGGCGAGTTCGTCCCTGTTCGCACGCGGAAGCCCGATGACCTCCGGTGAGAGGGAAAGAAGCCTATACTGCTTCTGGTAGTTCTCGGCCGGAAGCTGCTCCGGGTCGTCCCTGTCGAGCTGGAGGACTTTCGCCTTGCCGGTGAGGATTCCGGCGGCGATCTCGAAGTCCTTTGTCGTGCGGGCGTTCTGCATCGCGAGGGCGTAGAGCGTGTCGTACTGGTCGGCCATCTTCGCCCGCATCGCGTCCTTGGAGACCTTGCGGTTGGCGAAGAACATCTCCACGGCCTCGGCGTACATATTCGCCGCCTGTTCGTAGGAGAACGAGAACGGCTTGGAGGTGAGGAACTTTATCGTCCGGCGCTTGCCCCACTGCCCGTCAAGGGAGTAGATCATCGTCAGAAGGTCGATATAGACCTGCTCCTTCTGGGAGAGGTCGCCCCGGCTTCCGCCGCTTATGTAGTTCTGGATGCGCTCGAACGCGCCCTCATCCTCCGCCCCGCCGAAGAGGTCGAGCTTCGAGAACGAGAAACTGCGGTCCCTGACGGTCTCGTTGTACTGCTTGACGGCTTCGGGCTGTCCGGTGGCCGCCGCCTTGGCTATGGCGATTTCGATGTCAGCCCTCTTTCGGAGACGGCCGCTCTCTATCGCGTCCCTCACTTCGGGGCTCACCGCGTCTTCCGGTATGCCCTCGCTGACGAATATGTCCCTGTCCTCCCATCCGAGGGCGGCGAGGTACGAGACCCGTTCAAGAGCCTCGTCCCGATTTTTCTTTTCCTGATCCATATCTTTGCTCCTCATAGTCCTTAAGCATCCGCTCCACCTCGGCGAGCAGCCGCCGTTTCTCCTCCATCCGGGCTTCGCGCTCCGCCTTCAGATGCGGTTTCGTACCCTTGGCGATTTCGTTGCCCGCCCTCCATATCGCCTCCTCCAGATTCTCCTTCCGTCTGACCAGTTCGAGGACGGGGAGTGCGCGGAGTTCCGTCATCCGCCGCGACTCTCTGAAAACGGGGTGTTCCCCGAGTATCGCGTGGTGCTCCCGGTAATGAGTGAATTCGGAGAAGATTTTCCGATTATTGGAAAAATTTTCCAAAACTTTTTTTGCAGTTTCAAAACATTCCTCGGGGGTCGTGCACTGGAACAGCTCTCCGTGCCCGCGCACCGACTCCTCCCACGCCGTGATCTTGTCGGCCGCGAGTATCTTCAGTTCCGGCGGGCAGTCCGGCTCGGAGAGGAACGGCCAGTTCTCCCGGAACCGCGTGCGCGGCCTGACGGCTGAAGAGGCGGCCGCCGACCCGCTCTGCGCCCCGACGCTGCGGTGAAGGTCGGAGAACCCGGAGAGCTTGCGCTCCAGAAGACCGGTGAACCGCTTCGGGGCTTTGCGCACCAGCGCGTCGAGATGGGTGTTCGGCGCATATATATTCAAAAGCCGAAGTCCTTCCTGAACCTCGGCTCCCGAATCAATCCATCTGTCTATCTCGTTCATCCTTTCAACAGATATTTCTCAAGCAGCCCGCTGACGGCGTTGAAGCCCTCGGGCGAGGCCGAGATGAAGAATTTCCTGATGAAAGCCTCGATCACGACGTTCTCGCAGGGGTTGCCGCGAAGAACGGGCGTGATGAAGTTCCCGAACGAGAACGACACCTCGTTCAGACGCTTCCCCGCGTTCAGTCTTCCGACGAAGACCTCAGCGGAGACTGTCTGCGAATCCTCGGCGGCGAGCGCGTCCACGAGTTCGCTCTTGCTTACGCGCAGGGGCACGCGGCTGTCGTGCCGCCTCTCCCCGCCGCGTGTGACATAGACGAACCGCGCACCGAGAAGCCCGTCTGACACCTCCGCGCACGGAACGACATTGGCCGGGACGAGAATGAAGTCGTCAGCCACCGTCTCGTCCGCGAGACAGGAGATGAGCGCGTCCCTCGTGTCCGCGTCCGCCCTGACGGAGATCACCCTGTGAACGCCCTTGTGGAATCTGTCCCAGAGCCGTTTCATAAGATCCTCCGTACCCTCGTACGCGCAGACGATGACGCCGTCTTTCTCCACGGCCGCCTTCTCTTCAGAGGCGGTCTCCGCAGAAACGGCTGCGGGAGACGGGGCCGCAGTCTCCTGCGTCACCGTCTCCTGAGCCTTTGCCTTAGCTGTCTTCCTTGTAGCCATAGCCTGGGATTAAGCCGTTTCGTTGCCCGTGCTTGCCGCTGAAGCCTTGTCGGCCGCCGTCGGCATCGTGCCCTCGTAGTCCCCCGGGAGGAACTTGTCGACAATCTCCTGTTTCCAGGTGAACTTGCGCTTGTTCGCCTCGGAGGTGTTGGTCGTCTCCACCGTGAGGAAGAGCGGGTTGCACTTCGAGCCGAAGATCTGGACGCGCCCGGATGAAGTGCCGTTGCACTCCCTCACGAGGGCGACCACGCCTTTGTTCAGGAACGCCTCCGTGTGGTTCTTGATGTCGACGGAGTTGCCCGGGTGCTCGAACTCTATGCCCTGCTTGACCCCGCGTGCGTCGGCTTCACCGGAATACTCCTCCGTGATGTTGATCGTCTTCGGAGTTCCGTAGATGCAGACGGCCTTCGCGCCCTCGGCGAGGGTGAGGTCTCCGTCCACTACGGTGTTCCCGACCTCGCGGGTCGGCTCAGAGGCGATGTCATCGACATCTATGAGGTAGATGTCGGATGATTTAGGAGCGGGGCAGCCCGCCCCGTCTCCGTTCTTTGGAATGCTTACTTTCGTGTAACTCATAGTCTTATGCTTTTAGATGATTATGCGCCTTCACTATTTCCGCTTTCGTCAGCACCGGCTTCGGACTCGTCCTCAGAGTCGGCTGCGGCCGGCTTGCTTCCGTTCATCCACGGGCCGTCCTCGGAGAGGTCGATTCCGTCGGAGAGGATGCTGCTTGAAGGAGTGTATCCGGTCGGCACTGCGGCGAACACGGCCTCCGCGATCTTGAAGCCCACTGACAGGGAGTATTCCCCGAACACCTTCACGTCGTAGTTGCTCTCCTCGATGCGGTTGATGCAGCTCTCCGCCTTGGAGTAGTCCACGAGCTCCACGAAGTTCTCCTTCGGGGTCGCGAAGAGAATCGGCGAATTGTACATAGACTCAAGGGCGACGAGGTGGAAGTTGGTGAACCTGATGGTGTCACCCGCCTCTATTCCGGTGTACTTTCCGTTCACCGCGAAGTCGGCCCTCTTGTAGCGAGTGCGGAACTGCTCGGAGCAGAACACAATCGCGGTCTTCGCGAACAGTCCGGAGATGTTGTCAACGAAGCTGTCAACATATTTCAGAAGCTGCTCGTCGGTGAGGGTCGTGTAGTCCTTCGCGTTGCGGAGGTAGTTGATCTTGCAGTTCTCGTCGGTCAGACCCTTCACAAGGATGGTCTCGTAACCGTCCATAGAGTCCTTTGCGGCGGAACCGGCCGCGCCGTCGGATACGGTGCCCCACGCGACCTCCTTGTACTCTCCCTTTCCGATCATAGAGAGGGTGATGTCGTCAAGGGTCTTCGGAAGGATGTGCTCCTCGATGATGTAGCGCGTGATAGGCATCTCCGACTGGGTCTTGCCCTGCTCGTAGAGATAGAGCAGCCAGCTCTTGATGATGTCGGTCGGGCGGATGAGCACGTTGATCTTGTGCCTCCTGTAAGGGATGCGGATCGGGGTGAACTTCGCCGTTCCCTTAGGAGTCCACTTCGGGGTGAACTGCTGCGAAACCTCGGTGAAGATGGCGGCTGACGCGATGTAGTCGGTGTTCGACTGGATGCGCGTCATATGCTTCGAATCGTTGAACCCGAGATAGAGCCTCTTCGCGAGAAGTTCGAGCTTCACCTTCGGAGGCATCACCATAGAGAACTCAGCGTTCAGGTCGGCGACGTCGATGTTGCCGTTGTCGAGAGCCGCGAAAGCCATCGGGTTGTCGGACGCGAGCGCCTGTGCGACGAGCCTGTTGTGCAGGGCGTGCATATTGACGACGAACTGACGGGTCTGAGCACCAGCTGACGGCCTCTGTGCGACCGGAGCCGGTTCAGGTTCGCGTGAAAGTTCGAGCACGTCGCCCTGAAGCTGTTTCACCTGTGCCGCGAGAGCGGCGGTCGCCTCAGCTGTCTTTGAAGCCACCGCTGCGTCGAAGAGTTCGACTGCGTTGTCGTCCTCGTCGAGAGAGACGGACTCAAGCTTCTCAAGGAAAGCCTGTCCGTAGTTGTCGAGAATCTTGCTGCGGTCGGTGTCGGAAAGTTCGACCTTTCCGTCCTTCACCTCAAGCGATTCCCTGCCGAGAAGACGGGCCACAAGCCGGCCCATCTTCGAGTTTGAGAGAGATTGTTTGTTCATAAACACTTTGATTAAAGAGGTTTTCGATTTCATATTTCAGAGAGGGCGAACGCCGCCTCGACTGTCTCCGCGAGGGTCTTCTTCGCGTCGGCAAGTCCGATGCGGAGCGCGTCGGCGCAGATGAACACCTTGCCGGAAAGCACGCCGTCCGCCTCCGTGTCGAGCGACGGGCGGCCGTTCTTCACCGCCTGCTGGAATTGAGCGGCGATGGGGGAGAGTTCGTCCTGAATGAGTCCGTAGTCGCCCTCGACCGCCTTGCGGTAGCTTCCGTTCTTGTCGGATGATTCCCGGGCATATACCGGGACGATGCGGACGCCCGTCTGAGGGTCGGTCTCCGGCGGGATGGAGAGGGTGCAGACCACGCCAACGGAGCCGATTTCGGACATATCGTTGTCGAGATATACGAGGTCGCAGCAGGACGCGACCCAGAGAGCCGCGCTGCAACAGGTGTCGCAGTGCGCGATGACCGGCTTTCCGGCTTTCTTCACCGCCGCGACCGCCTCCACGAGCGGCGGTACTGCGTTCGCCGCGCCGCCCCCGCTGTCGATGTCGAGGACGACGGCCGCGATGTCCTCCCGGGCGGCGCAGTCGGCGATGAGGGCGGCGAGCTTCACCGTGCCGTCTGATTCGCAGGTCTTGTATTTGGTCATTGTGCCGTGGAGTGGCAGAACCGCCACCTTCCCTCTGGCTGAAGCCCCGTTTTCGTCCCGCTCCGCCGAACCGTCCGAAAGCATATAGACGGGCGCGGCGGTCTCGCCGGCCGTTCCGAGCGGGACGCGGGAGAGCAGCGCGAACACCGTAGGGAGGTAGGCCGCCGCGTCAGCGAGAAGCCATTTGCCCCGGATGATGTCAGCCGCGAGCGTAGAGTTGCTTATCTGTTTTTCCATCGCAATAAATTTTACGCAAAGGAAAAACAAAGGCGCCGTCCAAAAAAGGACAGCGCCCCTCACGCACTTCTGCGGCCGATTCGGCTATTTGTTCTGGTTCGGGTCGTGTTTATCGACATCACTTATATCGATGTTCTTCACTTTGAAATACTGGTTTCTGATGAGAACCCCGAACATCCCTCCATAGTAGGCGGTCGGCAACCCTTCGCCGAAAGCGTATTTCTTTATGAAATCGACATCCTCCTTTGAGAACAGTTCATCTTGAGCGATTGTCGCCTTCTCGATGCAGAACTGCTGAATGTCGTATGGGTTGGTCAGATTCTGGCGTTCAATCAGGTTCTGTATTCTGTCCCAGTTCCGCATAACAATGTCCCGGGCCTTAATTTTTTCGGCAACCTCCTCTCCCAATTTTGAGAGTCCGACGGGGCTGTGGCTTTGGGTGAGTGACCCGCGCTGGGACTCCATAACAGAAAGCCGGGCGTCTATCCGCAATATCGCCGAATTGGTCTCCTTTACCGTGTTCTCCAAGTCGTTCATCTTCTCAAGTTTGCATTCCCATCTGGTGACATACCTCGTCAGCTTGTGGACTCCCCAGAAGCAGAGCGCAAGAATGCTGAAAACAAACGCGAAAGAACCTGCCGGTGACGCCAATATAGTTTTTATTATCTCCCACATAGACCTGTACCCTTAACACCCGCAAAGATATAAATAAACAAATAAACTAACAATCGCCCCGCAAAAATCTTACCCATACGGGATTACGGCGACATCATCGGTCGGATTTGATTTCTTCCGTTCATTGACATATCTCAGAGTCTCTTCAAGCGTAATCCTGAACGACTCCTCCGCGTCTTCACCAGTTTTTCCATAGCCGGCGATGCCGAGACTTGGACAATAGACTATTTTGCAGCCGGAATCTTCAAAGCGCACTACGAACCCGTATTGTTCCGCAATCCTGAAAATTCTGTCTCTGATTTGAAAAACATCGCTAATCATATTCTCAATTTCAAAGAGTCGATACTATCCTATATCGTGAATGAGGGATTCGTTCAGGATTTGCCCGATATGCTCTCCATTTATCACAAGGTCGTCCCATATTCTGGAATCATCGTCGAATGTCATTATTACATCGCCGTCGGCGTGATGATCAGGATAGGTGCAATCCACATTCTCGTACACCCACTTGCCGTCCCAGTTGGGATTTTTCCGAAGACGGCGCAGCTCCGCCGGATATTTCTCCATATCGAGAGTGTACCAGTTCATATCCTTCACCCAGAAGAACAAGAGACTGAATCCCCATTCGTTCACATAATAGCGGAAGACCTTTTCGGGATTGTCAGACATAACATCCTTGTACTCACTTTCCCGCCATCCAAGGTCGCTTTCATAGAGTGCGTGGTCATCATCGTCCCCGACACGCCAAAAATTGGGTATTAAGGTTTTCCCTTTCTCGCCTGATTCCATTTAATTGCCTGTTTATATAACCTCGCGTCTCTTTCGCCCAGGGGGAATATGTTCTTTTTGTCGTGAGCTTTGCGGCTCACCATTCCGCCGCCTTTCCAGTAATGTACGTGAGGTCTGTTCTTATCAATCTCAAAATCGACACTCTTGTAGAGTCGATGATTCCTAAAATAGTATATGTGTTCTATCCGTTCCCGTTTGGTGGAATACGAATAGTATGTTGTATTCGGCGTATTGGAATATGGAATCGTTTTATTGTTAGTCCCCTTATCCCATTGAACAATCTTAATCCGGCCGAGTGTCCCGATAGTGGAATACTCCCTGTCTTCCACCGGTATGCCCCGTCCTCCCGACTTCAGAAAACTACCGCGTCCGCCCATACTGCATCTGTTTGAATTCATATCTCCCGCCCCATCCGTGCAATAAGTCTTCAGTGAAAGGGTCGAGTCTTTTCCCGAACACAATGATGCCCGACGGAGACAGACACCGGCACATCTCTATGAACCCGTTGCGAAACAGCCGACGCGAATTGTCGCTCGCCATCGCGCCTGTGGTGGAAATCGCGACCGTGCCATACATCGGCAGAGCCTCGAAGCCGAAACGGTATGACAGTTCATCGCTCCACGACACTGCCGGAATCACATTCACCCCGTTTCTCTGCATCCACGCCGTAAGCAGACGGTTTCTGTAGGTGTTGTAAAGATATCGTTTTTTTCATAATCGCAAACTCCTACACCGCCGGGACGGTCTTCCAGCTGGCGGAGAGGCGGAGCACGTCAAGATTGTCCTCCGTCTCGAAGCGGACGGGGAGGTCGGCCGTGCCGAGCCAGATGACCGTGCCGTCGCTGAAGACGACGCGGGCGATGCAGCCGTAGCGGATTATCCGCAGCGTCGAGGCCGGGATGGCCTTGCAGCGCAGCTCGACCTTGTGGGTCAGACGGCGGCCGTCGTCGTCAGCGGTCTCCTTCGTCTCCAGCGTGCCGCTCGCCGGAATCATCGGAATCCTTTCCATCTGAAGCGTGCCCGTGGTGTCCGTCGCCTGGCAGACGAACATCTCCTTGATAATCCTTATCATCTTTCAGTCCTTTGAGGTTAATGCTTTCGTCGAGATAGTAGCTGCGCCGGAGCAGCCGCTTGGTCAGAGCCTTCATCTTCCGCTGGCTCGACCGGTACGCCCGCTTGTAGAGGGTGTCCGCATAGTCCACGTTCACCAGCTTCCGGGAGATGATGAACGCCTCGACTATGTCCTTGCGTCCGTAGCCCAGACCCTCGCCCTTGCGGTAGTAGCCCGCGAAGTCGAGGTCGAAAGTCGCCGACACCGCCATCATCAGGGCCGCCGTGTCCGCCTTCGAGTAGTAGATGAACTTGTTGCCGGCGTTCCTCGTCGCCGGATTCAGCGGGAGATCGAGCGTCGCCACGAGTTCGCCCTGCGGTTCGTTCACCGGCCGCTCCGACTCCCTGACCCTCGCGCAGAGCAGCGCGCCCACCGGTTCGCGTGTGCTCACCCTGTAGGCGTCGTCCCCGGGAATCCTCGGGAAGAGGAAACCGAAGTAGTCAAGTCGGAGTTCGGAGTCGAATTGGAGTTTTATCAGCATAGTGCGGCGTGCTCAAGCGGCTATTTCTCACAAAGTTACAAAAATGTTTCCGAATATTCAACGGCAACCGCCCGCGAATCAGCGAATCCACACCTCCTTCCCCTCGCGGATCATCCGGGCAAGTGGGCGGTAGGTGCTTTCGCGGACATAGTCGCTGTACCAGTCGCCCTCATCAGGGCCGAGCTCGACGCGGTAGAGGACGCAGCGCCCGCGCCAGAGGTCTTTGACCTCCGCCCGCACCATCCCCGGGGGCAGTTCCCTGTAATGCCATAGCGGCATCGAGCGGCCGTACACGTCGGCGTTGATGTCGAGCCTTTCCGGCGCGGAGGAAGAGGCGGCCCGGACCGTGTCCTGAACTGTCATCGGACTGTCGTTTTCGGGGTTAGTTTTCATCGAAAAAATTTTCAGCGGTTTCCAAGTGTGAAATTTTCTGACCTTTTGACGCGTAAGCGGAAAAACCTTGTAAGTCTCTGATAATCAAAGGGGGTCTGCGCGTCAGATTATTGAACTATCAATTTGACGCGATTTTGAGGAAAATGGGGTTAAGTAATTGATTCATAAGCGCGTCAGAACCGTCAACCATAGAACGCCCGAAGGGGCTGAAAGGGCTAAAATGCGCGTCAGCCCAAAACCAAAATGACGCGATTTGACGCGTAGATTTGACGCGTTGTAACTCTTTAATTTTCATTTACTTATCTATCTTTTTTCTCTTTACGCGTCAGTAGGTCAAAGAAAAATACACCTTGAACTGACCCAAGAATTTTCATTCCTCCCAAAAAGAAGGGTCCGCCAAGGCGAACCCCTCGTCACAGCTCCGTCTGCCGTGCCCGTCCCCTGCTTTACCTGTACAGGGCGGCCCGTCAGAACGGAGGCTGCGATGCCGTTGCCGGAGCTCCAGTGAAGACTGCGGCGTCGCTGCCCGTCGCCCCCGCCCCCGCATCGTCGGGCTCAGACGGAGTGCCGATGATTGACGCGGCATCAAGCTCCGTCTCGCGGTCGCGGCGCGTGTCGATGTAGAAGAAATAGTTGTCCTCGTTGCCGATCTTGCGCCGGATGTCGTTGCGCTGCCGCTCGGACTCCGAGAGCAGCAGCTCGGGCGGGTTGAACACCCAACCCTTGTAAGCGCAGTACATTATCAGCTTGTTCTTGAAGGTCTTCATCTTGATGCTGTCCTGAATCTTCCTGTTCAGGGTGGACTTGTAGGCGTCGAACGCGTCCGCCTTGTTGATGACGGTGTTCAGGCGGCTCTCGTTGAACCAGTCCTCGGCCCACCAGATGAACTCGTCGGTGATCGCCCTCTGGAGGTTGCGCTGCTCGATCTGACGCATCGGCGGCTGGATGCGGATGCGGAGCTTGTGCCACATTGCAATGCAGTTGAACATAAAGTTGTAGAATGAATTCATCTCCTCCGGGGTGTAGTCCTGGATGAGATTCTTGTGAAACTCCGTGTAGGGGGACCGCTCCTTCAGCCCGCGCATCGGGTCGTCCGAATGGTAGTAGTCGGTGAAGGCGGTGAACCAAGTCCGGCGACGGAGTGATGCGTCGAACTTCTTTATCGCGTGGTTGGAGGTGAACGCCACCTTCGGGCTGTCCTTGAACTCAAGGATGAACGCGTCCTTGTTCTTCGGGTTCACCACCATCTTGCCGGTGATCATAGGCATAAAGCGGTGCAGGTCTATTCCGTCGTTCAGGTCGTCGAAGTAGACGGTGTCGGTGATGCCGGGACGGACTCCGGCGAGCATAAAGTCCGCCTTTGACGGGTTGATTTCCTGACCGTTGATGAAAAGCTGCCTGCGGAGCTGCTCCGTGCTCGTCATAAACAGGGACTTTCCCGTTCCTCCGAGGTGCGTGCCCTCCTCCGACTGCTCCGTCTCCATCGCGTAAATGGCGTATGGCTGCCCGGCGACCTTGTGCTTGCTCATAATGTAGCCCAGCGCCATCACCTTGGAGATGAAGTGCAGGTTCGTCTCCGCGACCTCGTCCGGCGAGAGCTGCATCCCGAGTTCCTCCTTCCTCCAGTAGTTGCGCCCGGTGTTGTAGACGAACTTCATAAATGTGCAGTCGTTCCGGTAGATTTTCAGCCTGTACCGTCTGAGCTCGTCTACAGCGTCAATCTGCTTCCTGACTGAAATGTAATCGGGGGTGTCGGGGGTGAGGACGGAGAGGCGGTGCAGAAGCGTCGCATATTCCTCGGAGTATTCGATGTCGAAGAACGGCTGCTCCGGACGGAAGTCGTGCTCGATGATCTTGCTGCGATAGACATTGTACGGGCATTCGGACGGCTTCACCTGCTTCGCCCCCGCCGCCGTGACAGTCACCGGGCCGTTGTTGAAGAAGAACGTGTCGGAGTGCTCGTCGAAAGCGTTGAAGTCCGGAACGATCACCGAAAGTTTCTCCAGCGAGCTCTTGCTTATCTGCGGCGAGCGGTGGATGGTGTTCGCGAGCGCCTGGTTGTAGTAGTTGGCGTGGGTGCGGAGGTACTCCAGAAGATACGCCGAGCAGTGCGCGCTTATGCTGTCGTCCCCGATGAGAGTGACCACGTTGTCCTTCACCTGACAGAACGCGAAG